>JACNLP010000026.1 GCA_014381465.1 Flavobacteriales bacterium
TCATTGTTTCTCAATAATTTACAAAGATATAAATATCCCTAAGCTATCTTGAACCATTTTTTATTAACCTCCAATTGCAAACATGCATCTGCCTTTTCCTAAATCTTCTTCTTTCTTAATATCTTCAAATTCAGGAAGTCCTCCTCTTTCTTTAAACTTTGATTCAATATTTTGAAAAATCAATTGTTCAATATCTTCTCCTTTTCTATAAGCTGTGAGCAAATCTAATTCATTATTTGAAAATAAACAATTCTTAATTCTACCATCAGCCGTTAAGCGTATTCTATTACAACTACCACAAAACGAATCAGTAACCGAACTAATTACTGCAAAAGTCCCCTTCCCCCCTTTAATTCGGAAGTTTTTTGCAGTATCATTTTTAGCATCTTCTATTCTATCATACTCAAAATTACCTTCAACAATTTTTAGGATTTCTTTATAACTTACAATTTTAGAAAAATCCCAAGAATTACCATTAAAAGGCATGAATTCAATAAAACGAACATGAACTTCTTCATTTCTAGTCCATTCAATAAAATCTGGAATTTCATGAATATTCACATCTTTAAGAGCTACCATATTCACTTTTATTCTAAAGCCATTATCTATAAATAATTTAATATTAGAAAGGACTTTTCCCAAGTAATCTCTTTTTGTGATATTGAAGAATTTATCTGCATCCAAAGTATCCAAGCTAACATTTACCGACTGCAATCCAATTTCCTTAAAAAGCTCCATATATTCATCCAGCAAATAACCATTTGATGTTATTGCCAGTTCAATCGGCAGATTTGATAAACGAGAAATAATTTCTCTTGCGTCTTTCCTAAGAAGTGGTTCTCCTCCTGTTAATCGGATTTTTTTTACTCCTAAGGAAACAAAAGTTTTTGCGATATTCAACAACTCATCAGCCGACATTAATTTACTATTAGGGTAAAAACTCAACTTCTCATCAGGCATGCAGTAAAAACATCTAAAATTACATTTGTCCGTCATGGAAATACGCAAGTAATCGTGTTTCCTTCCGAAAGTATCTTGTATGATGTTATTAATTTTCACTATTTTACATTATCAATTAAAGCATTCATTTTATCAAATTCCTCAGTAGAAATTAATTGATAAGCTAATTGAAACAAAGTTTCATCTTCTCTATAAATATGTAATCTTAACATTTCAATAAGCTCCAAACTATTTTGATAAGCAATATCACTTACAATATTCTTAGATTCCTTGTCAGGCAATCGAGAAGAAATACCAATTAAATTAAACGCTAAAGTACCAAGTTGTATAAACTGATAATGATCATCTTCAAAAATATCAATTGGCGTTTGAGCAAAAGTAGATGTACCATGTTCTCCACTTTCTCTAAATCTTTTTTCCAATAAGGGAAATAAAACTTTTTCCTCTTTTCTGTTATGCAGTAATAATTCCCCATCAAAAAATTGAAAAAACTCAGAAAAGGTATCATTTATTTCTTTGTTAATTTTCCACTTATTTTCCTTAAACTCCAGAAGTGATTTCTCAAATTTATTAAGCTTTTTAATTGCTACTTTATGTTCCAACATTAGTTTCTTAATCACATCAGGCATATCATCATAACCTACTTGATCTACCTTTTTAGAATATGCCTCTGGCGGATCCATTGGAGAGTCTCCCTCATCCATCTCAGGATCTTTAGTTACCTCTTTTAATATAGGGTCTTCCTGAGCAATTTTTCTCTTCAATTCCTTATCCAAAGCACTTACTCTTTGCTTTGAATTTTTATCAATAATTGTTATTTTTTTCATGCTACAAATTTACTTAATTTAAGACAAAAAGGAGTCCATTTTAAGGACTCCTTTAATATAAAAATCATAAACCCTTTTTACGGATTTTTGATATCTGCTTTTGGACCTAAATAGTACCACCAGTTTAGCACAGCACAAATTGCATAAAATGCAGCAAAGCCATACATTGCAACCTCAGGGGTTCCAGATTTCATGTTTTCACCAATAATTTTAGGTATTAAGAATGCTCCATAAGCAGCAATTGCTGAAGTCCAACCAAGTACAGGCCCTGCTTGTTCTTTATTAAACACCATAGAAATTGTACGGAAAGTTGATCCGTTACCAATACCAGTTGCTGCAAATAAGATTACAATTAGCACAAAGAACTGCATAAAGAAGTCTTGTGGAGTTGCAGAATGATAAGCTAAATTAGCATAATAACCTACTCCTACTGAACATATCACCATCACAATTGCAACCCATTGGGTAATAATTGCACCACCTAATTTATCAGCCATTTTACCACCAATTGGTCTAATTAACGCACCAACAAAAGCACCAACCCAAACATACATAAATGTTGCAGGTCCATCAGGATTTGGAAGATGTTCCCAAACTCCAGTTGTTTCATTTAAAATGTGTTTTACTCCAAAAATAAATTTAATTGCTAAACCTACTGCAGCAGCAAACCCAATAAATGACCCAAAAGTCATAGTATAGATAATTGTCATTACCCAAGTATGTTTATTATCAAAAATTGAGAATTGTCTTTTTAGATTTTCTTTAATCTCACCAGGAGAAAGTGCTTTCATAAGCACTACAGTTAAAGCAATTATAATTGGTAATACAATCCATTTTACCCAAGTATATTCTTTAAATGTAAGGATGAAAAATAATCCTGCAGCAGCTGTTACAAACCCAATAGATAATAGGAATAGAATTCTTCCATAAGAAACCATAGGGCTTTTAATGTTAGGAGAAACAGCTTCTGTTCTAATGTTGTTTAATCTTTTGTATCCAAAGTAAGCTAAAGGAATAAGCCATAACATCCATACCCAACCTGCATTTGCTAACCAAGTTTCTGATCCTGCAGCAATTCTTTTGAAAATTGTTCCAGAGTTACTCGATAAGGGGAGAGAATCTCCACTCAACACACCCAAGAAAGGAACCGTCATTGCAAGTGGAATAAGAATTTGCATAGTGGTAACTCCAAAGTTACCTAGACCTGCATTCATCCCAAGTGCATAGCCTTGTTCTTTTTTAGGATAAAAGAAAGATATATTACTCATGGAAGAAGCAAAGTTACCTCCCCCAAGACCCGATAAAAAAGCCATTACCATAAAATATTCAAATGGTGTGCTAGGGTCTTGTAATAAAATTGCAGTACCAAATGCTGGAATCATCAATAATGCTGTAGTGAATAGAATTGTGTTTCTACCCCCTGCTAAACGAATAAAGAATGAAGAAGGAATACGCAAAGTTGCTCCTGTTAAACCTGCAATTGCTGGCAACATAAATAGTAGCCCCATTGCTTCTTCTACTGATTTACCAAATGTAAATCCTAAATTTTTCATTTGTACGGTAATAATACCCCACATTAACCAAACTGAAAACCCTACTAATAAACTTGGAATAGATATCCACAAGTTACGGTTCGCAATCTTTTTTCCTGTTGATTCCCAAAAACCTTGGTCTTCAACATCCCATTTTGTTAAATCTTTGTTTGACATTTTATTTATTTTTAGTTAGTATATTTTGAAAGCAGTATCTCTACTCTCCTAATTATTTTATTCTTCTCCAAATGCTCCTTTAGGCTCCTTAAGGGCAACTGCACAATAGAAGAAACTTATTAATGCACCTGCGGCTAATATAAAAAAGAATGTTTTTGAATCCACCATACTTAAAATATAAAGGTAAGTAACCGCACCTACATTACCATAAGCACCTGCCATTCCAGCAATTCTTCCTGTCATATCTTTTTTAATTGCAGGAATCATTGCAAAGGTTGCACCCTCAGCTCCTTGTACAAACATAGAGGCAAACATGGTAATAAGTATAGAAACCACTAACCACCAAGTACCTTCATACATAGGGACTAAAGTTTGTACCCCATCAACTACTGGTCCGTAATTACTGATTAAACCCATCAACCCAAATCCTATAGAGATACCTACCATATACATTAGCATTGTTTTCTTTCTGCTACCCATTTTATCAGATAAATAACCACCAAGAGGACGAGCAACTAAATTAATTACAGCAAAAGATCCTGCAACTAATCCAGCCATTTGCGGACTAATTTTAAAAGTACTTTCAAAAAAGAAAGGTAACATAGAAACTACTGCAAGTTCTGCACCAAAGTTTGCAAAATAAGTTGAGTTTAAAGCTCCAACCGAACTAAAAGGATATTTTTCTTCTTCAGGAATTCCAGCTTTTAATCTTGGAACATTAAATTGTATAATTTTATATGCTTTATAAAAATAAAATGCTGCTAAGCCAACCCACATCATATACATCATATCCATAGAGAACATATTTTCTCCATTTATTACTTGTTTTTGTAAGTTTCTGGCAAGCAGACCAAGTGCAGCATATAATGGAATTGTCCATCCTAAATATTGGTACAAACCACTCCAAGAAGAAACAGGCATAATTGAAGATTTACTTTTATCAACTATCACTTCTTTTCCTGTTGGATAATCTTTTACTTGAAAATAATAAAACACTCCGTATACTGCTGTTAATACAGAAGAAATAGCCATTGCGTATCTCCAACCAAACTCACCACCAATTAGAGTTAACCCAATATAAGGAATTAAACCTGCTGCTGCTGCAGAACCAAAGTTACCCCAACCAGCATAAAAACCTTCTGCTCTACCAATGTGTTTTGGAGGAAACCAATTATCAGTCATTTTTATACCAATAACAAAACCAGCTCCAATAGAAGAAAGTAATAACCTAGAAATAACTAATTGCATAAAAGTAGTACCAAATGCAAAGAACAAACCTGGTATAACAGTTACCACCATTAAACCTGAAAAAACTACTCTAGGACCATACTTATCTACTAATGCTCCAATTATAATTCGAGCAGGAATAGTTAATGCCACATTACATAGTAAAAGCGCTTTAAAGTTTCCTTTTGTTAGGAAGCTAAAACTCTCAGTCATAGCTGTTTTTAATGGCGCCATATTGAACCATACAAAGAAAGTAAGGAAAAATGCTATCCATGTATAATGTAGCACTCTTACTCTTTCTTGTGAGAAATCAAATAATTTGAATTTTTCGTTCATGATTTTTTATTTTTAAGGTTATTCGTATTAATTAACGGGACAAAAATACAACCAACCGACTGCAAATATCCTAACCTTTATCATTTCAAAATATGATTCTTGTCATATTTTGAAAATAGCTTATTAAATGAAAAAAGGGAGAGTTTTAAAGCTCTCCCTTTCCAGTATTAACCGAATTTATGGTTTAATTGTTTTTAGATCGTACTCCCTTCACCCATTTGTCCGGTATTCTAATAGTATTTTTATCCCAATTCCAAATTACTTTTTGATATGGTCTCCAAATGTAAGCAATAGGATAAACCAAGAAGTGCATGTACCTTGAAAAAGGAATTATTCCAATAATAGCAAATGCTGAAATTACATGTATTTTTACTGCAAGTGGCATAGTAGATATAACACTTATATCAGGATTAAATGCAAATATTGACCATAAATAAGGGGTTAATGATGTTGCAAACCATGTAGAACCATATCTATGGAAATACGCAATCCAGACACCAGAGATAATTTGAACTAGTAAAGTGATAAATACTACTTTATCCATTTTAGAAGTTACAATTTGAACTCTCTTATTATTTTTTCTCCTAATCACAAGAAGAATGATTCCAAAAAGAGATAGAAGTCCAAACATAAAGGCTGTAGATTCTAAAATGATTAACCTTACAGGATCACCATTAAAAGCAATTACTGATTTTGGAAAGAGAAATGCAATTAGATGCCCAAAAAACAAGAACATCATTCCCCAATGAAAAGATTGAGAGCCCCAAAAGAGCTTCTTTCCTTCTAAAAACTGTGTTGATAATGAAGATACTGTGAATCCTTTGTTCATGTACCTTAAAATTGTACCAATAAGCATAATTGCTAATGCTGCATATGGTAATCCGACAAATAAAAAATAATCGCTCATAATTAAAATTGTTTTGTTGTTGTATTTTTTCTTTCAAATAACGATTGGTCAATTCCGCAACCTTTATAGTTGGAAAGGAAACCTGTATCGTCTTCTCTTTTTATAATAAATGGTTTGTAATTTGAACTTTTTGTATCTTGTTTCATTACATTTTGTAACATTTTCAATAACTCTAAATATGCATTTTGCATATTAAATTTATCAATCATCTCATCAAGTGCAGGGATACAAATTGTTGAAATCAATTCCTCTGCAAATTCAGGAGTTGTTTTAGGTAAAAGGGTTAAAACATTAGGCAAATGATCGGATAACTCAACACCACAATCATTATTTGCATTTCTTTGTTCTTCTTTCATCTGGACTAAGAAATCTCCTCTCTTATAATCCTCTCCAAAAAGTACATAACCAATATCCAAAAAGCAAACTGCTTGAATGTCGAATGTTTTAATGTAATATTCCTGTCTTTGATGTAAGGTTAAAGAAGAAAAGTTAGTTATAAATCCTTTTATAATTTCTGTTTCATTAGGATAATCAACAGATAGAACTGAAGCAGCAAGTAACGCATCATCAATTAGTCGCTCAGAAGGGTATCTGAATAAATCTGCTAGAATGGTATAGTGTTTAAAATCTTTCATTTTATAATCCTCTTGCTGGCATTTCTTTAAACCCAAATCCTGTGTTTCCTTTTACATCAGCAGTAGATTCTAGCATTTCCATTGCTTCCTCCCTGTGTGCTGCTGGGATTACAAACCTTTGATCAAATAATGGTAAAGAAGTTAATCTAAAAATATCATCTGCTTCTTCTCTTGTCATTGCAGTATCTGCAAGTGCTTGATTCAATTCTTTTATATCCAAATCACCAACAGTTTTGTCTCTTCTGTGTAATCTCACTGTCATCAGTTTTCTAAATACTTCCTTTATTTTCTCACCATTTCCTGCAGAGAATAAAGATGCTAAATACTGAATTGGCATTCTTGATGCATCAATTTTTCCCCATAAAGAATCAGTAGTTGTATTATAAGTTCCGTTTTCAACTGTTGCCATAGCAGGTAACAATGGCGGAACATAAAATAAGTTAGGAATAGTTCTGTATTCTGGATGAAGTGGTAATGCAACTCCCCACTCTTTTACAAATTTATAAGTAGGAGATTTCTGTGCTGCATCAATTGTAGAATCTGCAATTCCATTTTTTCTGGCTGCCTTAATTACTGCTGGATCGTTTGGGTCTAAATAGATTTCCATTTGTCTATCCACCAACTCACTTTCATCACAAGATGCAACCGCTTCAATTCTATCTGCATCATAAAGCATAACACCCAGATATCTAATTCTTCCCACACAAGAATGCATACAAGCAGGTGCTTGTCCTGATTCTAATCTTGGATAACATAAAATACATTTTTCTGATTTTCCAGTATGCCAGTTATAGTATGATTTTTTGTAAGGGCAGGCTGTTACGCACATTCTCCAAGCTCTACATTTTTCTTGATTAATTAAAACTACACCATCTTCTCCTCTTTTATAAATAGCTCCTGAAGGGCAAGATGCTACACAAGCAGGATTTAAACAATGATTACAAATTCTAGGCAAATAAGCAAGTGTCATTTGTTCTAATTGGAACATTGCTTCCTGCTCCTGAGGACTTAAATTCTCAAAGTTTGGATCTTTTCTTGCGTAATCAGGAGTTCCACCCAAATCATCATCCCAGTTAGGACCTGATTTTATGTCAATATTTTCTCCTGTAATTAATGATTTTGCACGAGCAGTTGGCTGATCATCTCCTTCTGGAGCTTCAAACAAATGCTCATATTCATAAGTCCAAGGTTCATAATAATCATCAATTATTGGCATATTTGGGTTATGGAAGATATTCTTTAAACCTTTCATTTTTCCTGCTCCTTTTAAAGATACCGTTTCCCCATTTTTCTCCCAACCACCTTGGTATATTTCTTGATCTTCCCATTTTGTAGGATAACCTGTTCCAGGTTTAGTTTCTACATTATTCCACCACATGTATTCAGCACCTTTTCTGTCGGTCCAAATATTTTTACATGCGATAGAGCAAGTATGGCAACCAATACATTTATCCATGTGGAAAACCATTGTCATTTGTGATCTAATATCCATAATATTTATTTTTTCTTTTATTAATTTATTAAAATACTACTTTATCCATTTTCTTAACCAGTACATGCGTATCTCTGTTCACTCCAACAGGACCCCAATAATTAAAATGGTAAGTAAACTGCCCATATCCACCAACTAATAAGTTTGGTTTTAAATGAACTCTAGTGAAACTGTTATGTCCTCCTGCTCTTCTATTTCCTCTCACTTCTGATTTAGGAACAGTATAAGTTCTTTCTGGAGAATGATAAACAATACAAACCCCATCAGGAATTCTAGCAGATACACAGGCTCTAGTACAATAAACTCCATTATCATTATACACCTCAACCCAATCATTATCTTTTACCCCCATTGCTTCTGCATCTCTCTCGCTCATCCAACAAGGCTCCATTCCTCTTGAAAGCGTAAGCATTCTTAAAGTATCACCATAAGTAGAGTGAATATGCCATTTACCGTGAGGAGTAAGTACATTTAACATTTTTGCTTTCCCAATTGCTACTGATTTACGAATATCTCCATAAACTTCAGGTTTTGGTGATGGCTTATAAGTTGGCAAGTGTTCTCCAAACTTAATATACCCTTCATGGTCTAAATAAAAGTGCTGACGACCTGTAAGTGTTCTCCAAGGAATCATGTGTTCTACATTATAAGTATAAGCAGAATACGCCCTTCCTCCATTCATAAGCCCTGACCAAATAGGAGAATTATTGTATCTCCTTGGGCGTGCTTGCAAATCTTTATAATTAGTTCTTATATTTTTATTTCCCTCATTTAAATGTCTTAATTTCTGACCCGTTTTCTTTTCAGCTACTGCATAAGCCCTATCACTTAACTCCCCATTTGTTAATGAAGAAAGATGTAGAATTGCATTTACCGCTTCTTCATCTTCTTTTAATGACGGATAAGTTTCTCCTCCCCAAGATTGCAAATGATCTTTTTGACGGAACATATCTTCATAAAAGTCCTCACAATTATATGAGTTACCATGAGCTCCTAATCCATTTTTAATGTTTGGTCCTAAAGAAATAAACTTGTTATAAATTTGGGTATAATCTCTTTCAACAACTGCTAATTTATGCATTGTTTTTCCAGGGATTAAATCACATTCTCCTTTACTCCAATCCTGAATCTTAGTTTGAGAAATTTCATCTTTACAATCATGTGATAAAGGGATATTTACGATATCCTTTACTGGTGTTGCAAAATGTTTTTCAGCAAGTTCGGAAGTAACTTTAGCAATGGACTGGAATATTTTCCAATCTGTTCTTGCTTCCCAAACAGGTGCAATTGCTGCAGATAATGGATGAATAAAAGAGTGCATATCAGTTGAATTGATATCTGCTTTTTCATACCATGAAGCTGCAGGTAAAACAATGTCAGAATAAAGTGCTGAAGTATCCATACGGAAATTCAAATCAACAATTAAATCCATTTTCCCTTCTGGAGCTTCTTCAGCCCAAGCAATATCTTTTACATGATCAATTGCTACTTCTTCAGCAATATCATTATGATGAGTACCTAGGTAATGTTTTAAGAAGAATTCATGTCCTTTTGATGATGACATTAAAGCATTTCCTCTCCAAATATACCAAACTCTAGGAAAATTAATCTCTTTATCTGGCTCTGCAACAGAGTGAGTTAATTTATTTTCTTTTAACTGCTCAACAACATAATTTTTAATTGCTTCATCATCATTTGCTCCAGATTCTTGAGCATCTTTTACAATATCTAAATTGCTTTTATCGTATTGAGGATAGAAAGGCATCCAACCATTTCTTACGGATTTAACAACTAAATCGGCAGAGTGCTGTGATGATAATTCATTTTCAGGAACTGAATTATAATCTGCTTGATTTCCATCATATCTCCATTGAGAAGAATTAATATAATGCCAAATTGGAGCTTGCTGTAACCTTACAGCAGATTGCCAATCTTTACCAGACATAATTGCACCCCAAGAATCAACAGGAGCTAATTTTTCTTGCCCTACATAATGGTTCATACCACCACCATTAACACCAATACATCCGGTAATCATCAATGCCATAGTTCCAGCACGATACATTAAATTTCCATGATACCAATGATTAATACCAGCCCCAACAATAATAGAACATTTTCCATTTGTAGTTTCAGCCGTTACACCCCATTCTCTTGCTAATTGTATAAGAGTTTCTTTACCAATTCCAGTAAATATTTCTTGCCATGCTGGAGTATAAGCTGCATCTTTATCATCATAAGAAGTTGGGTAATCTCCAGCCAAACCTCTATCTATTCCATATTGAGCCATCATAAGGTCATAAACAGTAGTAACCATTACTTCCCCATCAGAAGTTTTAACATTCTTTACAGGAACTCCTCTTAATGATTTTTTATCTAAACCATACTCAATAAATTCTACTTGCTGAACATCATCTTTATTATCAATTAATGACAATAATGGATCATAATTTTTATCATTTTCTCCATCAATATGTTGCATATTCCAGTTTCCATCTTTTGAATCCCATCTATGACCAGAAGAACCTCCAGGACATACAAATTCACCAGATTTTGCATCAATATTTAAGAACTTCCATTCTCCATTTTCAGCACCTTTATATTTATCTACTTTATTAGCTCTTAACATTTGTCCTGGAACTAACTTATCACCATCTTTTACTAATTCAACTAAATAAGGAGAATCAGTATATTTCTTGCAGTAATCAATAAAGTAAGGTACTTGCTTATCTATATGAAATTCTTTTAAAAGAACATGAGTAAACGATTGCCAAAACGCACCATCTTGCCCTGCATGAACAGGTAACCATTTATCAGCATATTTTGCAACCATGTTAAAGTCAGGAGCCATTACAACAGTTTTTGTACCATTGTGTCTTGCTTCTGAGAAAAAGTGAACATCAGGAGTTCTTGTCATACCCAAATTAGCTCCCATTGCTACAATAAATTTAGAGTTGTACCAATCTGCAGATTCTGCAACATCAGTTTGCTCTCCCCAAATTTCTGGGAAAGAATTAGGTAAATCACAGTACCAATCATAAAAAGAAAGGTTAATCCCTCCCATTAACTGTAAGAACCTTGCACCAGAAGCATAAGAAAGCATTGACATTGCAGGAATAGGAGAAAATCCAATAATTCTATCTGGACCATATTCTTGTACAGTATTAATATTGGAAGCTGCAATAAGCTCTAAAATCTCATCCCAAGCAACTCTTCTGAAACCACCCTTACCTCTTGCAATTTGGTATCTCCTTCTTAGTTTAGTATCATTCTGAATATTTTTCCAAGCAGAGAGTGCATCTCCTGTTTTATCTTTTTCTTTTCGAAACATATCAATTAAAGCACCTCTTACAATTGGGTATTTTACTCTAATTGGGCTATATAAATACCATGAAAAAGAGATTCCTCTTTGGCAACCTCTTGGTTCATAAGGGGGGAGAGAATCTTCTAATAAAGGATAATCTAAAGCTTGGGTTTCCCAAACTACAATACCATCTTTTACATGAATATTCCATGAACAACCTCCAGTACAGTTTACCCCATGTGTACTTCTAATAACTTTATCATATTGCCATCTGTTTCTGTAGAAATCTTCCCATTTACGGGTTTGTGGTGAAATTAAATCTTGTATCCAACTCATCTTTTTTATTATTTTAAATTGATTTTATTTGCCTGTTATAAATATCATCTTTTACTCCCCCTTTCTTTTTATCGAACCACAAGAAGAAAATTAGAATAAGTATTGTGATAAATCCTATCATTCCAAAATGCAAGAACATAGTTTTTTTCTCACCATGGTGTTGATATATTTTATTGTCATCTACATGTTTTAGGAAAGCTTGTAATTGCACAAGCTCATCTTCAGTAATAGGGTAGTTTCCGTAAGCCGATTTCATAGCAGGGAAAGGCAAGCCAGTAAGTATGCCTTTAATACCTACCATACCTCCAGAACGAGAATAAACATCCGTTAAGTCAGCAGCTAAAAGTCCGCCCTGCATCATTTGCTCATAATCTACATTATGACAAGCAATACAAGATGGTCCTCCATTTTCAAAGCGTGTAGTTCCTTCAAAAAGCATCTCTCCTGATTTTACATCATCCAGAGCCACAACCACTTCTTCTACTTCTACTACTTCTTCAACTTGTCCTTCTGCAGGTGATTTTGATACTATATAATTAAGTATTGCTTTTATTTCAGCATTTGTTAAGTTTTGAGGCGGCATCATTATTACATCAAAATCAGCAGGGTTTTGTACATACCTTATAATTTCATCTTCTGAGCGTCTTTCCAAAACTCCAGCCAAATCAGGACCTACTAATTTTCCCCCACCAATTGTATGGCAAGCGGCACAACTACTAAATAAAGATTCTCCATCTTGTGCACTACTATTAGTATGGAATAAAAAACCAAATAATAATAGGGTTAAAATCGTTTTTGTTCTCATTTTTATTATTTTTAACATTTATGTATTTATTGTGTGGTAAATTTATGAGGACAAAAATATTGCAGTGTGTTTCTTAAAAATATGACAATAATCATATTATGAAAAAAAAGTGTTATTTATAATAATTCTATATAAGTTTTAATGTGATATCTATCATGTTTTAGGATAAAAAAAGAGTGGTATCTTTGCAAAAAAAATAAAAATGAAAGAAGAGTATCAGTTAGTAGAGGAAGGTTGTAAGTTTTGGTTTAATGACAATGAGCATGTGCGAACTCCCTTCCCAAAAGAAATACAAAAAGATTTAAAAAAGAAAGCTCAGCAACTTTACTTAGATTATATAAAAAATCTTACTCCAGAAGACAGACAAGAAATTACAGATGATGAATTAGTAAGCGTTTTTGAAATGTTTTTGTTTAGTGAATCGATAACCTTAATAGATGAGGAAGATAAAGATTTACTCCTTAGTATTCATTACCCTTTCTTGCCAAGAACTGGAGATGTAGTAAACGACAAAGAAAAAGGAGAATGCACCATAATTGCACGAAATGTAACAGAAAAGGAAGTAAATGATCAAAAAGAAAAAAAACTGTACATGCGAGTTGAACTTAAAACAAAAAAGGGAGAGAAATGGGAAACAGAATTTGAAGTTCCAGCTTAACAAAAATGAGGATTAAAGTAATGAAGCAATTTGATGATATGCTGATTTGGTAATTAGAAATAAAGAAATGTTTTATGGCATTATTGGGAAGTTTTATAGGGTTATTGGAATGTTTTTGGTGATATATAAAAGAGCGAATTGGATGAAATAAGTTTTTGGTTGTTAGGCACTAGAAACTAGAAACTAGTAACTAGAAACTAGTAACTAGTATAGAAGCTAACCCACCCCTAACCCCTCCAAGGAGGGGAGTTATAAAGAAATCCCTGCCAATTTGGTGGGGCTTTTTTTGTATCTAAATTACACACCCCCAACCCCTCTTATCAGAGGGGAGTTTTGTCATTGCGATAAAACAGGGTTTTAGAAGCAATTTATGTTTACACACCCCCTTAATCCCCTCCCAAGAGGGGAATTGATAAAATGCGAATAGTTCTCCTCCTTGGAGGAGGTAGAGGTGGGTTGCTTTGGACTACTGTCATTGCGAATAAAATGAAGCAATTTATGTTTACACACCCCCAGCCCTTACTTCACATGCGTTCAGCACATGCTTATTTAGAGGGAACTAACCCACCTTTGCACACCTCCAATTAAACTCAAAGTATTTTTAATTCCTTGCTTTTTTAACATTGAAACAATGGCTTTACTTTTTGCTCCATATTGGCAAAAAATAATAGTTGGTATTTTGAAATTAATCTCTTCTAAATTATGCATAAAATCTCCCATAGGAATATAATGAGTAGCATTTAATTTATAGCTATCTATTTCGTACTCCTCTCTTATATCAATAAAATTAAATTCTTTTTTAGATAAAATCCATTCCATTAGAATAGTGCTTTCAATCTCATTACTCTCTGCTAACTCACAATTATAATCATAAGTCGATAATTTGGTAATTTGTATGTGCGATTTTTCAAAGTTAATTATTTGCTGAGCATTAGACATACAGTTGTAAGTAAGTAGTTTACCGATAAGCACATCTCCTATTTCAAGAATAATTTTCAGTACTTCAGTTGCTTGAAGTGTTCCAATTAATGATGGAAGTACGCCAATTACTCCTACCTCAGAACAAGAAGGGATATCACCATCTTTTGGAGGGTTAGGATACAAACATCTATAAGTTGGTCCTTTTTTGTAATTAAAAACTGAAAGCTGTCCAGAAAATTTATGCAATGCACCATACACAAAAGGTTTCTCTGAAATAACACAAGCATCATTTATTAAATATCTTGCAGAAAAATTATCTGTACAATCTACCACCACATCATACTTTTTTATTATTTCTAAAGCATTATTTTTTTCTAACTGAAAAGGATAGTTTTGAAAAATAATATTCTCATTCTGGGCAGAAAGGTAAGTAATTGCAATAGTAGATTTTTGTTTTCCAATATCAGAAGTAGTATAAAGCACTTGCCTTTGCAGATTACTTAAATCCACAATATCGGCATCAATTACTCCAATTTCACCAATACCAGCAGCAGATAAGTATTGTAAAACTGGACAACCCAAGCCTCCAGCACCAACCACTAATACTTTAGCATTCTTTAGCTTTTGTTGCCCTTTCTCCCCTACTTCTTTTAGTCGGAAATGTCTATCGTATCTTTGTTTTTCTTGCTGTGAAAACATTTTGCAAATTTAGGATTTATTTATGTCTTAAAACCACAAAAGCTACTGCTTCAACTGTTCGAGTTTTGGTTTAATTATTTTAAAACCATTTAAAAGTGCTTCTGATAATCTATCCACATTCTGTTGGGTAATAGTAGTAGCAAACATACAGGCACAAGTGTTTATCATTATTATATTTTCTTCCAAAAATAGAAAATCAAGTAGTTCGTTTATAATTAATTTTATCTCTTTCCCTTGATAGGCTTCACGATATGTGGTAGGTGCTATTTTATTAAAATGCACTCTGAACATAGAACCCGCTCCTGTAACACAAGCAGAAATACCTGCTAACTTAATAGCTTCTTCTACTTGTTTAATAGCAATTTTAGTTAAGTTATTCAAATCCCTTACCCCTTGCTCATCAAACATTTTCATTGCAGTATAACCAGCAGTTATGGAAATAGGATTAGCTGAGAAAGTCCCGGAATGAGGGTGCCTTAAAAAAGTCTCTCTCGGATCAAGCACTTGCATAATTTCTGATTTTCCAGCAAGTGCTCCAATAGGAAAACCGCCACCAATAATTTTTCCTAAAGCTGTTAAATCAGGTTCTACATTATAGCTTTCTTGTGCCCCAGAATAATTTATTCGGTAAGTAACCACCTCATCAAAAGCCAAAACCGCATTATTTTTTCTTGTCCACTTATATAGTGCTTCAACATATTCTTTGCTTGCAGGAATAAGCCCTACTCTGTGGGGAACAAGATCAATGAGTACAATTGCAATATCATCTGCATTCTTATTTAATAAGTTAAGCGTTCTTTCAATATCATTGTAAGGAAAAATAACCATGTCATTTAGCACTCCTTCAGGAGTTCCTTCTACAACAGGAACCGGATTTGGATTTTCAATACTTCCCCAATTGCTAGGGGTGGCAGTTTGGCTTATTTCAGCATAATCGTAAGTTCCATGATATGCTCCTTCCGCTTTTGCAATTTTATGTTTTCCTGTATAAACCCTGGCTGCTTTTATCATGGTCATTACAGCTTCAGTACCTGAGTTCATAAATCGGATTCTCTCAAACCCTTTGGTACGATTATTTAGAAGTTCGGCATAATTCACCTCTATTTCTGATCCCATAGTAAAAGCTGAACCTTTTTGTAATTGCTTACTAACAGCTTCTACAATTTTAGGATGCGAATGCCCATGAATTAAAGATGCCATATTGTTAGCAAAATCTAATCGTTTACAACCATCAACATCTTTTATATAACTCCCATTAGCAGTTGAAACATAAAAAGGATGTGGATCACGAAATATAGTGTTTCGGCTAACTCCTCCTGTTAAAACTTGAATGGCACGATTATATATTTTTTTGCTTTCCTCTCCCATTTTATTATTGACTTAAAGTAGCCTGAGTATGTCTCTGTACAAAATCAAAATCTACATTTGGAGCTAACTCTTTAATAAATAAACCATCTTTTTTTACCTCTATAATTGCTAGATTTGTGTAAATTCTTTCTACAACATTTTTTCCTGTTAAAGGGAATGTGCAATTATTTATAATTTTAGGAAGTCCTTTTTTTGTTGTGTGTTGCGTGATTACAAAAATCCTTTTTACTCCAGCAACCAAATCCATAGCCCCCCCAACAGCAGGTATAGCATCTTCTGCTCCAGTACTCCAATTTGCCAAATCACCTTCTCTGGATACTTGCATTGCTCCAAGTACACAAATATCAATATGCCCGCCTCTAATCATAGCAAAGCTATCAGCATGATGAAAATAACTAGCTCCAGAGATTGCAGAAATACATTTTTTTCCTGCATTTACAAGTTCTCTATCTTCCATTTCTTTGGAAGGAGCCTTCCCCATACCAAGTAAACCATTTTCAGTTTGGTAAATTACCTCTCTATCCTTAGGGACAAAATCAGCTACCAATTCAGGAATACCAATACCTAAATTTACATAAGAACCATCAGGAATATCTAAAGCTACTTTTTGAGCCATTTCTTCTCTGCTCCAACCTATTTGTTTTGTGTCTAACATGGATATTTTATCTGCTTTGCTACCAAATCCGATTCGTGAGATGGATTAGTAATTTCTACAACTTTTTTTACAAAAATTCCTGGGGTAATTACTTCTTCCGGATTTAATTCTCCAAGCTCAACAATTTGTTTTGCCTGAACAATAGCCACCTTTGATGCCATACACATAATTGGTCCGAAATTTCGTGCCGTAGCATGATATACTAGGTTTCCGTATCTATCAGCTTTATTACATTTTACTAAAGAATAATCTGCTTTTATAGCATATTCTAAAACATTTTCAGTACCATTAATTATTCGACTTTCTTTCCCTTCTGCTAGTGGTGTGTTTACTGATGATGGCGTAAAAAAAGCTGGGATTCCAGAACCACCAGCCCTAATTCTTTCAGCTAAAGTGCCTTGAGGAACAAGCTCTAGCTCAATTTCTCCATTCCTATACAATTCAGGGAACACCTTAGAATTTGCAGTTCTTGGAAAGGAGCAAATCATTTTTTTTACTTGCTTGTTTTCAATTAGTGCAGCTAAGCCAATATGTCCACTTCCAGTATTATTACTCACAACAGTTAAGTTTTTTGCTCCATTATCAATCAGTGCATGAATTAGTTCAATGGGACTACCCGCTTCTCCAAATCCACCAATCATAATTGTTGTTCCATTATGTATCTCTTTTACTGCCTGAGAAACTGATTCTACAATTTTATTTATCATTAGTTAGCTTTCAAAATTATTTTCCAAATTTTCTTCAATCTGTGATAATTCCTTTTCGTAAAAATACTCTCCTCCTTCAAATGGTTTTAAATTAATGATGGTATTTTCTTTTTCATCATATTCTGCTAAGTAAACTTCATCTAACCATTGCATATTTCTAGCTTCATTAAATTTAAGTACAAATGCTTTTTTTCCATTTATAGTTGTGGTTCCAAGTAAAGAAGTTTTCCCTGCTGAGGAAGTCATGGTAATATATCGAGATGGCCTACCAATTGAAGGTAAACTTCTGTAAATTTTGCTAAATATCTTATTCATATCGGCAAGTGGAGCTGTAAAATAACCATGTTCTCCTGTTGGGCGAGCACAATAAATGGAATGGAAACTCATGCCAAGCATCATTAAAATATGTGCTAAATCAATCCAATTTTGTGCCGATTTATCCACATCTACTTTTCCGTTTTTACCCATAAATAAACTGATGTGGTTCATCATTGGACTTTGGCTTTTTACAGTTATACCGAACAATCTTAACCTTCTTATAGCAGCTATTGTGTGAATATTTAACAATTCTTTTGGAGTAGAAAAATGCCCCATCCATAATACCTGAACTCCGCTATCAATCAGTTTTTTGAAAAGTTGTAGAGAACCATCATATTTAGAATCCAAAATAATATTTGGCTCATAAGTAAGGGCACGGGAAGCAATTCTAATAGTTCTAATATGTGATAATTCAGGGTTTTCAATTATGGGCAAAAGATATTCGTTTAATCTTTTTGTTGGCATATAGCCAGCATCTCCTCCAGTAATTAGAATATCGGTAACTTCTTTATGTTTTTTTAAGTACTTATGAACTTGTGCAACATCATCTTGTACAAACATATCATCATCTCCTCTTACTTGTGCATGCCTAAAACAATAAGTACAATAGGCAAAGCAACTTTGAGTAGTTTTATCAAACAACAAGAACACATGTGGATACTTGTGTTGCCCACCATCTACTGCTTCAACATTTCCATCTTCAGAATAAAAAGTTGGTCTGTTTAATAGTTGTTTCCCATCATGAGGATTGGTTTTATCTCTGTAAGAAACCACCATTTTAGTTCTTTCTTTTGCATCCTCAATGTTTTTGTATTTTTCTACAATTTCTTCCTCAATCATTCCTGGCTGAGGAAAAACCAGTTGAAAAACTTGATCCTGCTCATAGTTTTCCCAATCGATAGTGCTAAGTATATGTTTTGTTGCTAAAAAAGCATAGACTTCCAAAAAAAGTTCTCGTTCCCTCATTTGTGAAAGATGTATGCCGTTATCTTCCAAAATTGTACAAACTGCTTTAAACCCTTCTAAGCCAAAATATTTATTCTTAGCATTAGCAAATATTGATTTGGATTCTCTTTTTAGAAGGGAATGTTGAGAAAAACAATTATGTAATCGACTTAATAATGCAAGAGGAAGTA
Organism: Flavobacteriales bacterium; assembly: GCA_014381465.1. GTDB lineage: Bacteria > Bacteroidota > Bacteroidia > Flavobacteriales > BACL11 > DUAL01. The sequence continues at coordinate 19,001 of JACNLP010000026.1, forward strand.
AATTTTCTTGCTCAATAACTTCTTTTGCTTTATCTGATAATGCATGAAAGTTCATTAATTTTAAAACATCTGAATTATCAATTTTATTGATTTTTTCTGTTTTTACTTTAGTATTTGTTGGCATTTTGTTTGGGGTTTATTCATGTAAAGTTAAAGTAACAATTGTAAAACAAAATAATAGATTATTTATTAAATAAGCAAAAAACAAACAAAAGAAAGTCAATAAAATATAACTTATAGTTAAACCATCTTTAAATTATTGCTTTTGAATACATAAGATTTATTATTCTAGTTTTCATATTAAAAAGATATTTTGCTTATTTTTACAATGTGAAAAAATGTATGAAAATATCTTTTGTATTAGCACTTATTTGCTTGCTTCCAAAACTTATGTTTTCCCAAGCACCTGGCTGCCCAAATGTAAATGCAGGTGCCGACACAGTTGTTGACTGCAATAGCGTTTCCTGTGTGCAACTTACAGCTAATTATTTGGATGTAGGTCTAACGACATCTTATACGGTTTCTTCAACTCCTTATGCGCCACCCTATCCTTTTACTGGTGGCACTCAATTATTTATTGGCATTGATGATATATGGAGTAGTGTAATAAGTCTGCCTTTTAATTTCTGCTTTTTTGGAAATACCTATAATCAGATTGTGATTGGTACTAATGGTGTAATTTCTTTTGACCTATCTAATGCAGGTGGATTTTGTGTTTTTGGGTTTTCTAATAATATCCCAAATCCTAGTATCCCTTATCCAAACTCTATTAATGGGGCTTATCACGATATTGATCCATCAGTAGGAGGAGACATCAATTATGCTGTTTTAGGTTCTTACCCATGCAGAACATTTGTTGTAAACTATAATAATGTGCCTCATTATTCATGTAATTCAATCACTACTACACAGCAAATTGTACTTTATGAAACTACAAATGTGATAGAAGTTTACATTAATGACAAACCCACTTGTAATGGTTGGAACTCAGGGAATGCTGTTATAGGCATTCAGAATATAGCTGGAACGATTGGCTACACTCCTCCTGGAAGAAATACTGGCTCTTGGACCACTTCTAATGAAGCATGGCGATTTACACCAAGTGGACCTTCTATTAGTACTATAAATTGGTTTGAAAGTGGGGTGAGTAGTCCTATTAGTACATTTGATACGGTTACTGTTTGTCCAATAAACACTACTAATTATATTGCGGAGGTTACTTACATTAGGTGTGATCAAACCATTGTAATTGAAACAGATACTGTTGAGGTTGATATTAGCTGTTGTCCTCCACAAGTTATAGATGTAGTTACAACCCCATCATGTGGTGCAGGGAATGATGGTTCAATACAACTTTCCCTTGCAGCAGCAAATATTCTTAATATTAGTTGGACTGGCCCAAATGGATTTACAAGTAATACAGTAAATATTTCAAATCTTATTTCTGGGAATTATGTGGCGGATATTACTTATTCAAATAATTGCCCTCCATTTACAGATACTATTGCATTAATTGACCCTTTGGTGATGTCTGCCAATTACACTTTTAATAATATTAGTTGTTTTGGTGATAATGATGGAAATATTGATTTGACAGTGATTGGAGGCACGCTTCCTTATACATTTCTATGGAGCGGACCAAATTCCTTTTCGGCTTCCTCAGAAGATATAAATCTACTTTATGAAGGGATTTATTCAGTACTTGTTTCTGATTTTAATGGTTGCTCTTATTTCTATAATATCCCGATTCAAGAGCCAGATAAAATTACTTTAAGTGCGTCCATTACTGATTTGAGTTGTGTATCGGTCAATGATGGTGTTATTGATGTTATGGTTAGCGGTGGCACACCTTCTTTTAATTACAGTTGGAGCAATGGAGCAAGTACTTCATTGCTTAATAATTTGTCGGTTGGAGAATATATTTTAACACTTACTGATAATAAGAATTGTTTACAAACCGATACTTTTGAAATCAAAGCAGCTACTTTTCTTACAAGTGCATCTGTTTTTGATATCAAATGTAATGGCGATTCTGATGCTTTTATCGACATAGAAATTATTGGAGGAAATTACCCCTATACTTACAATTGGAATAATGGTACAAGTACACAAGATATAATAAATGTTGGAGCAGGGGTGTATCAAGTAAGTGTAACGGATGTTACTAATTGTACAATTGATACTACTATTATCATTTCCCAACCCACACCTTTAAATGCAATTGCAACTACAACTAATGTAAGTTGTTATGGAGGAAATAACGGAAGCTCTACTTTGCAGATTACAGGTGGAATACCGCCATATATTTCAGATTGGAATGGTTTAGATACTTTGAATTTTTTTGCAGGCACTCATCCTTTTCAAATTACAGATTCTAATGGATGTGTTTTTAATGCAAGTGTGAATATATCACAACCCGATTCATTAAGCATTAGTTTTAACACTTCAAATGTGCAATGTGTGGGAGATGCTAATGGGGCTATTGATATTTCTGTTCTCTCAGGAAGCGGAACACCTAATTACACCTTTTCTTGGACAGGACCAAATTCCTTTATTTCTAATTCAGAAGATATTTCAAATATAAATGCTGGTCTTTACACCATAAACATTGCAGATGCTAATAATTGTGTTTTTGAATATCATTTAGTGGTGGAACAACCCACCCCGCTTTCTCAAATTTTGGATATAAAAACACCAAATTTTAATGGCTACTCTATTGCCTGCAATAGTGATTATAGCGCTTGGATTTCAGTGGATGTTTTTGGTGGCTATATTCCTTATACTTATCAGTGGAGTAATGGCAGTAATTCCGATAGTATATTTGGCTTAAATGCTGGTAATTATGCTTTAACTATTACTGATGCACTCGGTTGTACTTTCGATACCTCTGTTACTCTTTTAGAGCCGCCTTCTACTATTTCTGCTTCAATCAATGCTACTACTGATTATAATGGTTATACAGTGCGGTGTTTCGACAGTAATGATGGGGCTATTCAGGTTGTTGGAGCAGGAGGAGTTCCATCATATTCTTTTTTATGGAATAATGGAAGCACCTCAGATAGCATTACTAATTTGGATGCTTCCTACTATGAGGTAGAGGTTACCGATAGTAATGGTTGTATTTGGGTTGGAGGGATTACACTTAATAAACCCTCTGCACTTGAAATTACCCTTTCATCTATCACAGATACTTGCGAAAGGGCAGTTGGTTTTGCTGGCACTAATGTAATTGGTGGAGTAACACCTTATACTTATTTGTGGAGTAATGGGCAAAGCTCAATAATTGCAAATAACCTTTTGGAAGGAGTTTATTACATTACTTCTACTGATGCTAATTTATGTGAGATTTCAGATTCTGTTGAGGTTGATAATATAAAAAGTCCGATAGCAGATTTTAATACAATGCCAAAACATAGAAGGTATTATGAGCAATTGGACAAGCCATTTATTTTTATTGACATTTCAAATACCTATTGGCAAAATATAATAAATTGGAATTGGGATTTTGATTATAACGGTATATCTCCTACTTATAATGGGTTTGATTCTATTGTGAAACATTTCTATAATGAAACTGGTACATATAGAATATTTCTAAGCATTGAAACAGAATATCATTGTATAGATACCATTTCAAAAACTATATTGATTGATGATTTTGCATTATTTATTCCTGATGCTTTTACTCCGGGAATTGATGAACTAAATAATGAGTTTAAACCATATGGCTATGGGATAAAAGAATATAAAATGATGATTTTTAGTCGGTGGGGAGAGCTTCTTTTTACTTCAAAGAATTTGGATGTTGGCTGGAATGGTATAAAAGAAGGAAAAGAAAAAATATCTCCACTTGGAGTATATGCTTACTATATAGAAATTGAAAATATATTTGGAGAGATTTTTAAATATGAAGGAACATTAAATTTAATTAGATAATTATGAAAAAGTACACACTCATTTTGTTTTTGTTTTTTACTCAAACCCTTTTTGGGCAAGAACTTTTTACAATTAATAACAACAATAAAATAATTGCAACAAAAAATCCTAAAAATACAATTGGTTTAATTCTTAATGACATCATTCATCAGAAAATATTAAATAATGCTGAAAAACAACACACTATTAATCTTCCGTTTTTTGGGCAAGCTTTACAATTTAGTTTGGAAAAACACAATGCTGTTTTTAGTGAATTACAAATAACTTCTAAAACTAAAAATGGAAATGTACTTTTGGATATTAAACCAAACTTATTGACCTATAAAATGTTTCATAATGGAGAGTCTGTTGGTATTATTAGCTTTGTGAATGGGGAAATCCTTGCCACTTTTAAGATGAATGCTAGACAATACGAGATTAGTAAATTCAAAGGAAAGTATATTTTATTTGAAGCCACTAATAGTATTAATGCTTCTAATTTTGAGTGTGGTTCTGAGCAAGTTCAATCTCAGCAATTAAATAGTTACCCTCAAAATTCTTTTATCCCAAAATGTATTGAGCTTGCCATTGAAATTGACGAATACACTAGGTTAACTTTTGCTAGTGATCAAGAAGCAACCAATTGGGCATTAGCAATTATTGCAGGGGTTAGCCAAATATATGAAACTGATATTAATGTAGCTGTGCAAGTTGTTGATGTTACTATTTGGAACACTACTGATCCTTATGATGCAATTACAAATGATGCAAGCAACATGCTAAGTACATTGGCAAACTATTGGAGTACAAATAATGGCGGTATTGCTCGTGATTTGGTGCATTTAATGACAAAAAGAAGTAATACTGGAACAGGAGGTATTGCGTATTTAGGAGTGCTTTGTAGCATGGGCTCAGGTTATGCTTTTTCTAGTGTACTGAATAATGACACTACTTTTACTTTTCCAAATCCTTCATACAGCTGGAATCTGAATGTAATCTCTCATGAAATGGGACATAATATCGGTTCTCCTCACACACATTCTTGCAATTGGGCAGCAGACCCAACTTATGGTTTTGTTGGTGGTGGTATAGATGATTGTGGTGTAGTTTCAGGGTCAGCAAGTGCTTGTACTCCCCCAGCACCAGCTCCTCCTGGAGGAATAGGTACAATTATGAGTTATTGCCATGTGGGAGGAAGCGGAGTAATTTTGGAATTTCATGATATTGTTATCACACAAGCACTTAATCCGGGTATAAATAATGCTTCTTGCATTACAACTTGCGATTATTTTGGATGTACTGATTCATTAGCATTTAATTATGATACTACTGCCACTATTGATGATAGTAGTTGTATCCCTGTTGTAATGGGATGTATTGATACTGCTGCTGCAAATTATAATTCGGCTGCCAATACGGATGATGGAAGTTGTACTTATTGTTTTGCTTTAACTTTTAGCGTTTCTGATATTAGCTGTAATGGTTATAATGATGGTTTTATTGATATGTTGGTGCAATCAGGAACAGGAACTTCATCTTATATTTATAATTGGACAGGCCCTAGTGGGTTTTCATCTACTAGTGAAGATATAAATAGTTTGTCGGCTGGCACTTATATAATTGCTGTTACCGATACTTTGGGCTGTACCGAAACAGTAAGCAGAGTAATAAATAATCCTTTACCAATAAACATTGATAGTTTGGTGATTACTAATGTAAGTTGTTTTGGTTTGCCAGATGGAACAGCAACTGTTTACATAAGTGGAGGCACGCCTAATTATGTTTATAATTGGGGTGGAGCTACTCCTCTTTCATTAGTAGCTGGCAACTATTCTGTTGCAATAACGGATGCGAATAATTGTCCGCAAGCCACCTCAAATTTTTCAATTACTGAGCCCAATTTGTTAGTTGGCACTTACTCAACTGTTGATATAAGTTGTTTTGGTTTTGGAAATGGAAGCATTGATGCAACTCTTATGGGTGGGGTATTGCCTTATACTTATAGTTGGACAGGACCAAATACCTTTTCAAGCACTACACAAGATATAACTAGCTTGCAAGCGGGAGCTTATTCTCTTGCCATTACGGATGCAAATGGATGTGTAGAAACAATTTCCCCTACTATTACAGAGCCATCAGCAGTAATGGTAAGCTCCACTATTTCGGATGCTAGTTGTAATGGGGGTTCTGATGGCTATATTGATATTAGTCCCACAGGAGGAACGCTACCATATTCATATAATTGGAGTAATGGAGCAATTACTCAAGATTTAATGAATATTGGTGCAGGGCAGTATTCTGTTGATGTTTTGGATGATAATGGTTGCATTGTTCCTACTCTTACTTTTACAATTAACCAGCCGCTTCCTTCCTCTCTATCTGTTCAGATTACTTCTGTGGATTGTAATGGAGATAACAATGGTGTAATTGACATTACTTATGTGCCAGATGTTGGCGTTCCTTTTAGCTTTAGCTGGACTGGTCCAAACGGATTTACCTCCAATATAGATGATATAACTTCTCTTTTTGCTGGAACTTATACCCTCAATATTACCGAGAGTAATTGTGTTATTACAAACACTTATTTTGTGTCAGAGCCAGCTCCAATCACTACTTTAGAAACGGTACAGCATGCAAGCTGTTACGATTCTACTGATGCAAGTGTATTATTAACTATTTCTGGTGGAGTGCCTACTTATACAACAAATTGGGGAGGATTTAATCCGCAAGCATTAAATGCAGGTACTTATACTTACACTATAACAGATGATAATAATTGTGTTTTTTCTGATACAGTTTTTATAAATCAGCCAAGTATTGTTAATGTCAATTATAATATTTCTAATGTAAGTTGCTTTAATGGGATTAATGGGAGCGCTTCTCTTATTATTAGTGGAGGAACTGCTCCTTATACTTCTACTTGGCAAAATGCAAACCCTCTTCAACTCAATGCTGGATTTCACTCTTACACTATAGTTGATGATAATGCTTGTATTTATTCCGATTCAGTTTTTATTAGTCAGCCCTCACAAATGATAATAATTGAAAACACTGTTGATGTTCTTTGTAATGGTGATAATTCTGGTTCTGCTGTTTTGAATATAAGCGGTGGTGTTTCTCCTTATCAAACAAATTGGTATGGGTATAATAATTTAACACTGCAAAGTGGAAATTACCTTTATGATGTTACAGATATAAATAATTGCAATTCAACTGGTGTTGTATTTATTAGCGAACCGAATCCGATAGTAGTATCTAATAGCATTACTCCATCTTCATGCCTAAATTCTACTGACGGACAAATAAACATAAATATAAGTGGAGGGGTTGCCCCTTATCAACAAAATTGGTTTGGTATAACTCCTTTGAGTTTATCGGCAGGAAATTACACTTACACTATTATTGATGCCAACGGATGTATAGATAGTAATCAAGTTGTTGTATCTTCTATTAGTAATTTATCGGTTAATAATATCACAAATCATGTGAGTTGTTTTGGTTTTTGTGATGCTAGCATCAACCTTTCTATTACAAATGGAATTCCTCCTTATTCGGTAAATTGGTTTTCATTTTCTCCTGATTCATTGTGTGAGGGTAACTATCCTTATAGGGTTACAGATGATTTGGGTTGTACTTTTGATGATACAATTACAGTTTTGATGCCTCAGCCATTAGTAACAAGTTTAACTCTTAACGGAACCCTTCTTAGTGCAAGCGTAAATGGAGGAACGCCACCTTATTTTTATTATTGGTGGAATGCAAATGGGAATTTAGGGAACACATCATCAGTAACTATCAATCAAGGTGGAAATTACTTTTGTGTTGTTAGCGATATTAATAATTGTAATTCTGATACCGTTTCCTTTTTGTTTACTGCAATGGATGCAGTAGATTTTTTATCAGATAATATCAAGCTATATCCTAATCCGTTTTCAGACTTTATTACTATTGAAATTCCAATAGAGTATAAGGGTTTAACATTATCCTTACATAATGTTTTAGGTGAAATTCTATTACAGCAAAAGTATTACAACACACAGGAAATACAAGTTTTTAGAAAAGACTTATCCTCTGGTACTTATATCCTAAGTTTAAAAATGAAAGACTTTACAATTAGGAAAAAATTGGTTATTGAATAAGACTCTATCCCTTGAAGTGTGTAAGTTGGTTGTTGGACAATAGTTTATAGAATAATATGTTAAGCGAACTTTGGCACAAAGTGTGGCTATCTATCTAAACCCACCTCTACCTTCCTTCCAATAAATTGTTCAGGACATGCTCTCCAAGGAGGAGAACTATTCGCATTTTATCAACTCCCCTCTTGGGAGGGGTTGGGGGCGGCTAAACATAGATTGCTTCTAAAAACTCTGTTTTATCCCAATGACAGTAGTCAAAAGCAACCCACCTCTACCTCCTCCAAGGAGGAGAACTATTCGCATTTTATCAATTCCCCTCTTGGGAGGGGATTAAGGGGTGGGTAAACATGATGAAAGGAAGAACTCATACACTAGAGAAAAATAGAACTGTACTTCTTTCCAGATTTCTCAAAAAGGAGTTTCACAGCCTTTCGCCCTTTCTCTCCCAAAGAAATAGAATAATCATTTACATACAAAGCAATGTGAGTATCAATCACTTCCTTTTGCATTTCTTGAGCATGACACTTCACATAGTCAGCAGAACTATTAGGATTTGCAAAAGCATATTCAACTGATTTTCTTAGCAATCTTTCTACCTTTTTTTGCAAATCAACATCTAAATTTCTTTTTACTACTATACCACCTAAAGGAATAGGCAAGTCCGTTTCTTCTTCCCAAAACTCGCCTAAATCTTTTACTTTCTCCAAGCCTTTATCTTGGTAGGTAAATCGATTTTCATGTATAATAAGTCCAGCATCTACCCTGCCTAAAAGCACTTCATTTTCAATTTCAGAAAAAAGTGTTTCTACCTTATTTTTATGTTCTGGATAAGCAATTTCTAAGAGCATATTGGCAGTTGTATATTTTCCTGGTATAGCAATTTTACTTTTTTCAGACAAGATAGTATCTGGCATTTTTATTAAAAGCGGACCGCAAATATTACCCAAAGCTGAGCCACTATCTAATAATGCATAGTTAGAAACACAATGCGTAAAAGCGTTATAACTAAGTTTTGTAATCGCTAATTTTCCTTGAAAAGCCCACTTATTTAATTGTTCTACATCAGCAAAAACAACCTCAAATTCCAATCCTTCAGTATCAATTTTATGATGCACCATAGCGTCAAAAATAAAGGTGTCATTCGGACAAGGAGAAAATCCTAAGGTCAATTTCATAATTCAGCAATAATTTGTTTCACTTGAATATTCAGATTTTTTATTGCTAATGGCATATTCCAATTTGCTTTATTACGCTTTTCTACCTTATTGGAAATCGCTCTTATCTGCACACAAGGAATATCAAATTCTTGGCACACTTTAAATACTGCCGCTCCCTCCATACTTTCAATATCAGGATTTAACCTACTTACTACCTCAGCAATAGAGCCCTCATTGCCATGCACTGTATTTACTGTAATTCCTTTCGCTTTTTGCAAATTGGTTTTTCCTTCCACACTATAATTGGTTTGAATTCCAAAATCAGAAAATTGTTCAAACTCCTTTCCATTTTCAAATCCAATTTCTGAAAAACTATCTTCTATTACCTCAACTATATCTCCAATTTTTATATTAGGATTAAAGCAGCCTGCAATCCCCATATTAATTACTAAATCATAAGATTTTGTACTTAACTCTTTAGTTAAACAAAGAGTAGTATTCACCATCCCAATGCCAGTAAAAAGCACTTCTAAATCTTTAAATTTCTCTACAATTACCTCTTGTTTTGTAGCCGCAACTAATAGTATCTTCATTTGGCAAATATACCAAAAGAAAAGGTAGTTGATTTACATATTCTATCCTATTACACTGATTTTTATTACAAATTTTTATCTTTACCATCTCAAAATCAATAAATAATTTTTTGTAATAAATATTTAAAAAAATGAAATCATTCCTTAAAAATGTATTATCCACCATAGTGGGCGTAGTGCTATCGGTAGTAGTAGTAGTTCTTTTATTTATTGGCATCATCAGTATTGCTGTTTCTACCTTGGATAGTGATAAAGAAGCCAAAGTAAAAATGGACTCCATTTTAAAAATAAATTTGTCTAAACCCATTGTAGAAAGAGCAAGTGATAATCCTTTTGAGAATTTATCGCTCACTAATATGGACCCGGAAACTGAAGTTGAATTTAAAAACATTTTAGATAATATTGAAAAAGCAAAAACAGATGAGCGCATAAAAGGAATTTACCTCAATGTACCTTTTGTAAATGCAGGTCTTTCGCAAACTGAGGAAATTAGAAATAAGTTATTGGATTTTAAAACTTCTGGAAAATTTATTGTTTCCTATGCAGAATATTATTCGCAAAAGGGCTATTACCTTAGCTCGGTGGCGGATGAACTTTTTTTAAATCCAGAAGGACTTTTTGAACTAAAAGGATTTTCAGCACAAATTATGTTTTACAAAGGGCTTTTGGAAAAGCTGGATATTGAGGCGCAAGTCATCCGTCACGGAAAGTTTAAAAGTGCCATTGAGCCATTTGTTTTAGATAAAATGAGTAAGGCAAACAGAGAGCAAATTTCGCTTCTTCTTTCTACCATTTCCGATAATATTTTGGATTCTATTGCAAGCCAAAGAGGAATGACTTTAACCCAAGTAGAAGAAATAGCCAATAACTTAGAGCTGAATACAGCCAAAAAATGCTTAGAACATAATTTTGTAGATGCACTCATTTACCAAGATGAGTTGGAAGAAAAATTAAAAAACAAATTAGATGGAGTAGAAAAATTGCAGCTGATTTCTCTTTCAAAATACAGCAATGCCAAAGTGAAAAAAGAAGGCAAAATAAGCAGAGATAAAATCGCCATCATTTATGCCACAGGCGAAATTAATTCTGGTAAAGGAGATTTGAAAAGTATTGGCTCTATTACCACCGCAAAAGCAATCAAACAGGCAAGAGAAGATGATAAAGTAAAAGCAATTGTTTTAAGGGTAAATTCTCCTGGCGGAAGTGCCCTTGCATCAGATGTAATTTGGAGAGAAACCACATTAGCAAAGGCAGAAAAACCCCTTGTTATTTCTATGGGCGATTTGGCGGCAAGTGGCGGCTATTATATTGCTTGTGCTGCCGACTCTATTGTGGCTAACCCTAACACAATTACTGGCTCTATTGGAGTGTTTGGATTAATACCAAATTTGAAACATTTTTATAAAAATAAATTAGGAATTACCATTGATACAGTAAATACCCACAAGCATGCTGATATGGGAGTAAATAGAGCATTGACTACTTTTGAAAGAGCAAAAATTCAAGAGAGCATTGAGGATGTTTACGCTACTTTTATAGGGCATGTAGCGAAAGGAAGAAATATGAGCGCTACTGCTGTAGATGATGTTGGGCAAGGAAGGGTTTGGACTGGTTATGATGCAAAACGCTTAGGACTAGTAGATGTTTTGGGTGGCTTGGAAACAGCCATTGATATAGCGGCTCATTTGGCAAAAATAGAGGAATATCGACTTGTTTCTTTGCCAAAAAAAGAAGATCCTCTTGAAGTATTTATTAAAGAAATGACTGGAGAACAAAGCAACTATATTGCAAACTATTTTGGTATTGACAGTAAATACATTAAAGCAATTGAAAGTTTAATAAAAGGTGAAAAAGTTCAAGCAAGAATGCCTTTTATTTTGGAGATTAATTAAAATAATCTTCCCTGTACAATTTCTTGATAAGAAAATTTTGATATAAACCCTTCATGCGAACGGATGTTAAAAACTCTGTCGCCATCCAATAATAAGTATTGCCCTTTTATACCTAAAAGTTCTCCTTCAATTATAGGATTCTTTTCTAACTTCACACTCTTTATCTTTTTAGGAAATTGAGTGACAGGATACTTTATTTCAGTTACTGTATTATCAGCTAAAATATATTGTTTTAATTCTTCTGGAACATGTTCAGAAAGTTTCTCTTTCATCTTTACCAAATCAACTGAATCAGGAGTTCCTGAGAGCATCTTTCTCCAATTGGTAACATCAGCTACAAAACGCTTTAACGAAACCTCTATATCTCCTGAAAACCTTCTATTTGGTACTTCTGCTAACAAAATTGCTTGACTTGCCCCTTGATCCATCCACCTAATTACCCCTTGAGTTCCTCTTGTAATCCCTACTTTTATCCCAGATGAGTTCGCTAAATAGACATAATGTGGCGCCAATTGAAAAGTTTTTTCCCACTCCAAATCTCTTTCCTCAATTCCTAAATGTGCGGTACAAAGTTCTGGTTTGAAAATAGATTGAGAGGCAAGAGGTGAATCGTAAAAACATTGATAACAAAAACCCGAACGATAAAATTTCTTCATTATTCTACCACAATTACAAATGACTTCTCCACTCCATTCTATTTTTATTTGCTTGCCAATGAGTTCATTCATCAAAATGTAACCCCCATGAATATCTAATGTATATTGCACCACATCTTGCAAATTAGTACTCATTTTTTTTAGTGTGTCTTTCATCATAATTTTTTGTAATTTTATGGGCAATAAAAGTATCTATTATTTATGAGGTTTCCTTTTAAAAATTCTTTTCTTTCTTGGATGATGAAAAAACGCATTCATCAGATTGAACTTTTTTTGAAATATCCTTTTTCCGTGCAAGATGAACTTTTATTAAACCTTATAAACAAAGCGAAAGATACAGAGTTTGGTAAAGCACACGGTTTTTCTTCAATCAAATCGTATGAAAAATTTATAAATAATGTAGAGGTAAAAACTTATGAAGAATTTTATCCTAACATCCAAAAGCTCAGAAATGGAGGGGAGAATATTCTTTGGCCTGGAAAAATAAAATGGTTTGCAAAATCGGCAGGAACAACTAATGCAAAAAGCAAATACATCCCTATTACTGAGGAAGCTTTGGAGGATTCTCATTTTAAAGCTGGAAAAGACATGCTTTCCATTTATTGCAATAATAATCCTGAAAGTACTTTTTTTGATGGAATGGGATTAATGCTTGGTGGTTCGCAATCTCAAAATTCTTTAAAAAAATATACGGATGGTGACCTTTCAGCCATTCTAATTGATAATTTCCCTTTTTGGGTAAATATGCACCGAACACCTGATTTGGAAACTGCACTACTTCCAAAATGGGAAGAAAAACTAGATAGAATTGTAAGGCAGGGGATAAAAGAAAATGTAACTAATTTAACTGGCGCTCCCTCTTGGATGCTAATTGTATTAAACAAAATTTTAAAAAAAACAGCTAGCAATAACATTTTGGAAGTCTGGCCAAACTTAGAACTTTATATGCATGGGGGTATGAATTTTTTACCCTATAAAGAGCAATTCAAAGAGATTATTCCAACAAATAAAATGAATTATATGGAGTGTTATAATGCTTCAGAAGGTTTTTTTGCCATTCAAGACCAAGTGCATTCTAATGAGATGTTACTCATGTTAGATTATGGAATTTTCTATGAATTTATTGACATGGAAGATTTTAAGAAAGGAAGTAGAAAAACGATAAAATTAGATCAGGTAAAACTAAGCACAACTTATGCCATTGTAATTACTACAAATTCTGGGCTTTGGCGATATCTTATTGGTGATACTGTTAAGTTCTCTTGCATTTCTCCTTTTAGAATTAAAATTGTAGGTAGAACCAAAAGTTTTATCAATGCTTTTGGAGAGGAATTAGTAATTGAAAATGCTGAAAGTGCTTTAAGACATGCCTGCAGAGAAACCCAAAGCACAATTAAAGAATTTACTGTTGCTCCACTTTATATTAATAAGGAAAACTCTGGAGCACATCAATGGCTTATTGAATTTGAAAAAAAACCAACTAATTTGGATTTTTTCACTAAAGAACTTGATGTTTTTTTACAAAGTATTAATTCTGATTATAAAGCAAAACGAAATAATGATTTGATACTTAGAATGCCAAAAGTAGAAATACAAAAAGATGGCACTTTTTATAAATGGCTAGAAAGCAAAGGGAAATTGGGAGGACAAAATAAAGTCCCTAGATTGAGTAATGAGAGAAAAATTATAGACGAAATACTTAATTTGAAATAAAAACTTATTAACGATTTATAAAATACTAATAGCATATAATCTTATTTTAATCTTCTTTTTTTATTTTAGTCCAAAATTTTAAAAATATGCATGTAGCTATTGCCGGGAATATCGGCTCGGGAAAAACAACTCTTACCACAAAGCTTGCCAAACATTATAAATGGGAAGCTCATTATGAAGATGTGGAAAACAACCCTTACTTAAATGATTTTTATAAAGACATGCAAAGGTGGTCTTTTAATTTACAGGTTTACTTTTTGAATAGCAGATTTCGACAAATTTTAAACATAAAAGCAAGTGGAAAAAGCTTTGTACAAGACAGAACAATATATGAAGATGCTTTTATTTTTGCACCTAATTTACATTCAATGGGGCTTATGAGTTCTCGTGATTTTGATAATTACCAGCAACTCTTTAATTTAATGGATTCTTTTATTCAAGGGCCTGATTTACTTATTTATTTAAGAGCATCAACCCCCACTTTAGTAAATCAAATTCAAAAAAGAGGAAGAGACTACGAAAACTCAATTCGCTTAGATTATTTAACTCGCCTTAATGAGCGGTATGAGGCATGGATTTCCGAATACTCAAAAGGGAAGCTCTTAATTATTGATGTGGATGATATTAACTTTTCAGAAAACAAAGAAGATCTCGGAGGGGTTATCGAAAAAATAGATGCCGAAATTCATGGACTTTTTAAAACTAATTAGCAAAAGACATAAAAAAAAGAGCCACTTATAAGTAGCTCTTTTTTATTTTACGCTATAAATTAGATTTACTGTTTGCCTTTTACTTGAAAGGTAATATATTCGTCTTTTGTTGATATTGTTGATGGTCTCTTAATTACAATTGCAGCATCAAAAGATGTTTGCTCTGTAATAATTCCTACATTATAATATAGTGTTGCAACAAAATCATTATTATTCATTTTCAACAAACCCTCTATTTGTTGTCTATAGTTTTCCATTTCTGAATTTTCAGAATATTCTTCAGTAGCATTAAATACAACAGTCTCATCTCCTAAGAACTTTGTCATTTCTTCACATAATCTTGAATTATCAGAATTACAAGCAATGTCATCTGACAGAGTTATACGCATAATACTAATTGCCTCTGTCTGACTATCTGTGTTAAAAAGAAAGTCTTCAGATTTTGATGTAAAATGCGGCATGTCAATTACAGTGTTATTTGCAACTTGTCGGCTTTCAACTAGTTGATTTGTATCCGTTGAAGAACTTGCAACATCCATTGCAATAGACGGAGCAATAACCAAAGCCACTACTGACATTAATTTCAATAATATATTTAATGAAGGACCTGAAGTATCTTTGAAAGGATCGCCAACAGTATCACCAACTACAGCAGCTTTATGTGCCTCTGTTCCTTTTCTTCCATCTTCCTCAATCATTTTTTTAGCATTGTCCCAAGCACCACCAGCATTGGATTGGAAAATTGCCATCAAAACACCTGTTGTAGTAACACCTGCTAATAATCCTCCTAACATTTCTGCTCCTCCAAAAAATCCAATAAGCACAGGAACAACAATAGCCAATAATCCAGGCAACACCATTTCTTTAATAGATGCTTTTGTTGAAATATCTACACATTTATCGTATTCTGCAACTCCATCAGCAGCATCAAAAATTGCTCTATCTTCTTTAGATGCTTTGGTCATATCCGAATCGTATTTACGCATTACTTCTAGTGCAGCTTTCAACTGAGGAATATCTCTAAATTGTCTTCTCACTTCTTCAATCATTGCCATTGCAGCTCTACCCACAGCATTCATTGAAAGTGCCGAGAATACAAATGGAAGCATACCTCCAATTAATAAACCTGCCATAATATCTGGTCGAGAAACATCAATTGCAGTAACACCTGCCGTTTTCATAAATGCAGCAAATAATGCCAATGCCGTAAGTGCCGCAGAAGCAATAGCAAATCCTTTACCAATTGCTGCAGTTGTGTTTCCAACAGCATCTAATTTATCAGTTCTTTCTCTTACTTCTGAAGGAAGTTCAGCCATTTCAGCAATACCTCCAGCATTATCAGAAATTGGTCCGTAAGCATCAACTGCTAATTGAATTCCTGTATTTGCAAGCATCCCTACAGCAGCAATTGCAATACCGTAAAGTCCTGCAAAACCATGAGAAACTATAATAGCAGCAGCAATTAAAATAATTGGCAAAGCAGTGGACATCATACCCACACCTAAACCAGCAATAATAGTAGTTGCAGCACCAGTTTCTGATTGCTCAATAATGGAGTTTACAGGTTTGTATCCTGTTCCTGTATAGTATTCTGTTACTTTTCCTACAGCTAAAC
>JACNLP010000059.1 GCA_014381465.1 Flavobacteriales bacterium
AATGAAGATTTTAGAGCAGCAATAATTCAATTCACAAAGGTAGATTTAAACTGGTTTTTTGACCAATGGCTAGAATCAACTAAAAGAATTGATTATTCTGTGAAAAAAGTTAAACAAGTTAGTTCTCATAAAATTGGATTTAAAACACTTACTTCAGGTTATGACATCACCTTTGAAAGAAAATCAAGAATGCAAATGCCAATTGACTTTAGAGTAATTGCTAAAGATGGAAAGACATATGACTATCACATTCCTAATAACTGGTTTGTAAAAAAGACAGATGCAACAGTACTTGAAAAATGGCATGGTTGGGATTTAATTCACCCAACTTATACTGCACATCTTGATATACCTTCAGGAATAGAAGAAGTAATTATTGACCCAACAAACAGATTGGCTGATGCCTATATGCCGGATAATAATTCTAAATGCAATACTACCTTTAGTGTTGACCATAAATTATACCAATATCCTGATTGGAGAAATTATGAAATAAAATATCGCCCTGATGTATGGTGGAATAGTTATGATGGTGTAAAAGTTGGTTTAAACCTAAATGGAGGATACATGAGACATCATCATTTATTTGATGCAAGTGTTTGGTTTAATACTGGAGCTTTACAAAAAGACAGTATTGCTAATCCGAATGATTACGACTACTATTCTTATAGAGTAAACTACAACACTAACTTGGATGAAATTGCTTTAAATACTAGATTAAATGTAAGATCACAATTTCTTGCAGGATTACATACAAACAAATTAAGTTTGGTGAAATCAGATAGTAAAGGAAATAACAAACTAACTGTTGATTTCCTATCATTGTACAGAACAAACGACACTTACCTTATTAATAAAGGTTGGGAACTCAACAAAATGAACAACAGGATTGATATTGATTTGGAGCACAAGTACAAATATAGTTATGGAAAGGGAACAGTAAACTTAATGTTACACTCTTCAGCTTTAGGAAGTGCTTATGACTACAGTAAACTTATCCTAAGTGCTAAAAACAATAACAAAGTTGAAAAGTTAAAAATAAATACAAGAGCTTATTTTCAGTTAGGAACAGGTAATAACTGGGCTACAGAAAGTAAATTGGGCTTAGCAGGTGCTAACAATGAGGAAATGATGGGTTCTAAATTCACTAGAGCTGAAGGAATTGTATCAGCTGACTTTATGAGTAATGACTATACTACAAATTATTCTCATGCTGCTGGAGGATTAAACTTAAGAGGTTATGCTGGTTATTTAGCTCCTGAATTTAATGAAGATGGTACTGTTGCATCATACAACTATAACGGAACAAGTGGAGCTGCATTTAATACTGAAATTGATTTCACAGCTTACCTTCCATACTCTATTCGTAAGCATAATATAGCTTCTTATCTTTTTGCTGATGCAGGAATTATAAGTAGTGAAATTTTAACTACAGATAATTACAAAGAAGCAATTTCTGATGTAAGAGCTGATGCAGGAGTTGGGTTTACTTATACACTTAGAAACTTTGGCCCACTAGAAGCTGTAAGGCCTTTAGTAATTCGTTTTGATATGCCGTTATTCTTAAATCGTCCACCAGCATCTGATGAAGATTTCTTCCAGTTTAGATGGTTAATTGGAATTAATAGAGCTCTATAATAATGAAGAAAATACTAGTAACAGGAGGTGCAGGATATATTGGTTCACATACAGTAGTTGAACTAATTGAAGCTGGCTACACACCTATTATAGTAGATAATTTATGTAATACTTCAACCCAAAATATAAAGGGAATTGAAAAAATTATAGGGTCAAAAATAAAATGGCACAATACTGATTGCACAAATAAAAGTGGAATGGATAAAGTGTTTGCTGAGGAAGGTAAAATTGAAGGTTCTATTCACTTTGCAGCCTATAAAGCAGTAGAGGAATCCGTACAAAACCCACAAAAGTATTACGACAATAATATGGGTTCACTAAAAGTATTGCTTGAATGTATGGAAGAAAATGAGGTGAAAAATATCATTTTTTCTTCCTCTTGTACAGTATATGGAATGCCTGATGTATTACCTGTTGATGAGAATGCTCCATTTAAAAAAGCCGAATCTCCTTATGGAGAGACTAAGCAAATCTGTGAAGAAATGCTAAAAGAGGATACTTGCAATAGTGTTGCTTTAAGATACTTCAACCCTATTGGCTCCCACCCTTCTGCATTAATTGGAGATTGCTCTGCTGATAGACCAAGTAACTTAGTTCCTATCATAACTGAAGTAGCAATTGGAAAAAGAGAAAAAATCACAGTATTTGGAGATGATTATAACACACCAGACGGAACTTGTATTCGTGATTATATTCATGTAGTTGATTTGGCAAAATCACATGTTAAAGCTATGGATTTTCTAATAAAAAATCCTGGTAAACATGCTTTCAATGTTGGTACAGGAATTGGTGTAAGTGTGCTAGATGCTATTAAGGCTTTTGAAAAAACCAATAATCTAACAATAAATTACTCTATAGGACCAAGAAGAGATGGAGATATAGAACAAATATATGCTAATGGCAGTTTGGTAAAAGCTAAATTAGGCTGGGAAGCTAAAGAAACCCTAGAACAAGCAATGAAATCAGCTTGGGATTGGGAGAAGCAGAAAAGTTAATGTTTAAAAACCAATACCTACTAACGAATAAGGAAATCCCTTCACAAAAGGATACTACTGAAATTTGTATTGGTGAGTTTACTTTATATTTTGGGAATGATATTGAATATTACACTGTCCAAAAAAATGACACACAAATTACTCTTTTAGGCTATATTTTTCATTGCTATAATAGCTTATCGGAACAAGAACTAATTGAAAATTTACTTACCCTTAGTAAAGCAGAGTTATTAGATGAAATAGATTTATGGTGTGGACATTTTGTGCTATTTGTAGGCAATAAAAACATTAAAGTTTACAATGATGCATCTGCTAGCTTTAAAGTCTTTTATGGAGAAAAAGACAATAACAAAGTAGTTAGTTCTGATCCTAAAATAATAAATACATTTTTTAATTTTGAGGAAGACAAAAACCCAGATAAATTAAAATTCTATCAATCAGATTATTTCAAAAATAATCCCACAAAAATTGGGAATGAAACACGATTTAAAGACTTACACCAACTTGTTTCAAATCATTGTTTAAATATTAAAAACAATAGTATTGAAAGAGTATTTCCAAGAAAGAAGAGAGAGGAATTAACTCAAGAATTAGCTAGTAAAAAATTAATCCCAATTTTTAATCATCTTACAGCTCTTATTGAGAAAAGGCACACTGTTTACTCATCCTTAACAGCTGGTTATGATAGCAGGCTATTAATGGCTGCAACAAAAAACATATCTGATAAAGTAAAATATTACACCTTTAAACTTCCTAATAAAAAAGAAGATTACATAGATTATACTTTACCAAAAAAAATAACATCCGATTTAGGATTAAACTATTCTTTTGTTCGAATTAAAGAATTACCAAATAAAACAAAAGAACAAATATTAAATAGTTATGATTACCCAAAAATGCGACCTTTTGAGCAATATAGAGACATCTTTACTAAGAACGAAAAGAGTAATATTTTATTAGTTGGTTTTGTAAGTGAAGTTGCTAAAAATTATTTAGAAAGTGTTACTGTTAAAAATGGAAAGGATGTAGTACGAGCTGTACATTTACCAGATAATAATTATTTAGAAAAATACTATCAAGACTGGTTAGATAAAAATCAAAATATAATTACAACATATAATTATGAAATATTAGATTTTATTCACTGGGAACAAGACATAACTAATTTTGCAGGGCAAAACACATATTATGCTCATCATTATGTTCGTTTATTTTCTATTTTTAATAGTAGAGAAATACTAAAAATAATGCTTTCTGTACCTAAAGAAAAGAGAGATGGAAAATCACCAATATTCTTCAGGTATTTGATAAAAAATATGTGGTCGGAGCTAACAGATTACCCCTTTAATCCAACACTTAAGGATAAAGGTATTTTATTTATGAAAAAAATAAAAATCTATCCTTTTTATAAATATCTACAAGTGAAATTTACAAACCATGGGAAAATATAATTATCATGGCTAAAATTAATTTCATTGGAATAGGAACACAAAAGGCAGGCACTAGTTGGCTAGCAGAAGCTATTAATGAACATCCTGACATCTATATTCATCCTAAAAAAGAAGCTCATTTTTTTAATAGAGAAAAATTTTACATCAATAAATTTCATTACGAGAGAACATTTAAATCAAAGAAAGAAAAGGTAATTGGAGAAATTACACCAGCATATATCTCAGAAAAAAAAGTAGCAAAAAGGATATTTCAATACAATTCAGGGGTAAAGCTAATTGCTATTTTAAGAGACCCAACTGAAAGGGCTGTTTCTCAATATAAAATGGAAATAAGTAGAGGCACAATTGAAAATAATTCTGGATTATGGGATGAATTTGAAAGAGACCTGCCAAGATATGGCCCTATGAAAGAAAGAGGCTTATACAAAGAACAACTAGATAGGTTTTATAAATATTTCAATAAAAATCAAATATTAATAATGAAATATAAAGATTTAAAAGAGAATCCAATATCTTTCATTAAAACAGTATTTGAATTTTTAGAAGTAGAAAGTACATTTATACCAAATTGTATAAACACGAACATAAAGCATAAAAAAGATACATCAGAAAACCTTATTATAGAAAAAGGTGATATTGAAAAAGTTAGAGAGTATTATAGTAATTATGATTCTCTTTTAACTACAGAATCTTGAGGATAAACAAAATTATATTTAGGTCCTTCTAACATTTTTTCTAAATATTCCACTTCTAAGAATTCGCAAATTTCTTTTAGAATATTTTCACTATTGTTTACTAAATCAACAAAGGACAATGAATAAGCACCATCAGATTTTAAATTATTTATAATTTTCATTCCTTCTTCCCATTCAAAAGAAGCTTGTTTTTCTGATTGACCAGCTCGTTTTTTCATACTACTTACTGATGACTCTTTATCCCTTTCAATAGTAATAAAAACAGCTCCCTCTTTTTTATAATCTTCAATAGACATTATAGAGGTAGGATAAGGACGCACTAAATGATGTTTATTTTTCTTTTTAAAATCTAGATTTGACAATCTATTAATAAAATGTCCCCAGTAAGAAGAGCGTGTCTTTTGACGAATTTGCCTATATGCTAGCAGTTTATTTCCATTCCACTCCTTTCCAATAAGCTTAAGAGAATCTTTTGTTACTGATTCAAATAACATATTAATTTCCGGATGCCTTCCTAGCATACTAGCAAGTAATGTTGTACCTGTCCTTTGCAAGCCTACTATTACAAAAAGTTTCATTTATCCAAAAATATTAAAGTGTTTTCTAACAAATTTATGTCCAACAAATGTAGTAATAAGATATAAAATGGTAATTAAATTTACACCAGATTTTAAAAAGTATTTTCTAGCAAACTTCATCTCTCCCACTAAGTAATAATACCTACCCATACTTCCATTTATTCTTTTTTCAGAGCGTTTTACTGAATTAGAATATTTCTCATTATATTTCATAATAGTTTTAAGAGAATAGTGATAATCATTAATTCGGTATTGTTCATTTAATGACAAATTAGCTCCTTCAACTTTCCTAAGATATAAAGCACTACAAACTTCAACTGACACTTGATTATGAAACAGTTTCAATACCCAATCAAAATCTATCATTCCAAATTCTTCTTCAAATAAAATATGCTTTAGCTTAGCAGAAAACATAATGCTTCCTAAATAGGTCTGCTGTCCTATTTTACTTTTAGTTAACTTACTTAAAAAAGTTTCATTTTTTTCATAAATTAAATAACCATTTTCATCTATTGGCTTACTAACTCTACTAGTTTCTTTTGATGAAGATGAATCTGACAAAATATAACCAGATGTAATAATTGGCGCCAAATGAGAAACTTGTAATAAACTTTTAATCCTATCTGAAAACCAAATATCATCATGATCAGCAATACAGATAAAATCTCCAGTAGATTGCTTCAAAGCAAGGTTCCTTCCATGATTAGGACCTCCTGTATTTTTATTAGTAATTTGAAAATTAACCTTATTATCTAATAAAATTGATTTTGTATTATCTTTAGAACAATCATCAATAACTAAAAGCTCTATTTCAAATAATTTCCCTTTACCTTCTTGATTATTTATTGAGTTTATTACCTCCTGCAGTTGATTTTCAGAATTATATGTTGTTAAAATTACACTTACTTTTTTCACTCTATTTTTTTTGGATAAGCACAAAAATAATCATTCAAGGACTTTTAAGCTATAAAACACTAAGAAATCTAATTCTTACTCATTCTCTTTCTTGTATCAGAAACTATTTTATTAATGTCTTCCGAAAGTTCCAACTTTAATAATAACGGAATAAAAATACCCAATACAATAAATGATTTCCAAACTATATCAATAAATATATTACCTGATAAAGGCAAATAACTTATCAATATATATATAATTAAAAAAATCAATATTGTATACACTGATTTTAATGAAAACGGCTGAATTCCCATCTTTACTTTTATTAATATCAAACGAATTAAATTGAATAAAAATACTGATAATGCTGTTGCCATAGCAGCACCATCAATTCCATAAATAGGAATTAAAATATAATTAGTTACTATAGTAAAAAATACTAATAACACATTAGTAATTAAATCGTACCTATAGTATTTTGAATTCACAATAATTGCTCCATTTACTCCAGTTGCAACATTAAATAATTGTGCCAACCCAATATACATTACCACCCATTTCCCATGAGAAAATTTTTCAGGCAATATGCTAAAGATAGCATCAATATTAATCCAAACACATAAAAAGAATATACCTCCAACAATCAACTGATTAATAGAAGATTTAGAATAAATAGTTTGAATTTGTTTAAAATCCTGTTCTTCCCAAGCTTTGGACAATAATGGAACAGAAATAGAAACAATAGATTTGCCTGGCACTTTTATTACTGAACCAATATAAAAAGCTAATGTATAAAAGGCTACCTGCTCTAAATCTAACAACACCCCTATCATAAGCATATCTAATCGGCTAACAAACATTACAGATGCTCCTCC
>JACNLP010000020.1 GCA_014381465.1 Flavobacteriales bacterium
ACCAGTTTAAATCTACCTTTGTGAATTGAATTATTGCTGCTCTAAAATCTTCATTGTAAGGATGTGCAATTTTCCATGTTTCAAAATAGTGTTGCATTGCAGCTAAGAATAATTCATCTCCTAAAACATATTGAAGATTATATAGCATTGATGCTGTTTTGTAATATACATGTCTGTAACCTCCTCCATGGCGTAAAGCTCCATTAAAACAATCAGAGTGAGTTGAGATTACTGGGTCATTATATTTTGTTGCATCAGCAATATATGCATAATAAACACGGCTATCAATTGCTTTAGTTGGCTTTTCAAATCTTACTTTGTATTTATCAGTAGGTTTATCTTCTACAAGGTTATCTCCATCAATTTTGATAAGTGCCCATGCTGTTAAGAATTGAGTAAATCCTTCATCTAGTAAAGCTCTGTATGTTTCATTATTTCCTACTTGCCCAAAGAACCAGTTATGCCCAATTTCATGCGCTAACAAACCTCTATATCCTGGATCCATACCGCCATCTAAAGTTAGCATAGGGTATTCCATTCCATCACGAGCATCAGCAACAATCATTTTGTGGTAAGTATACATTCCAAAGTCTTCTGAGAATACTCGAATACATTCTGCTGCATATTCTGCTGCATTTTGCCACCGGCTTGCATGTGGCTCTTGCACTAAGGAATAGCAAACTTTATCTTTCCACCATGCTTCACCAATTCTGTAATTAGGATCAGCAGTAAAGGCAAAATCATGAACATTTTCAGCATGGAATCTCCAAGTTTTTCTATCATCTTTATTGTATTCTGAAATTACAGATGGTGCTGAATTCCATTGTTTGTCAGCAAAGTTTTTTATCTCTAACTTGTCTCTTAAATCTTTTGGTAACATTTCATCACGATTTAAAAGAAATCCAGTTGCACCAACAACCATATCTGATGAGAAAGTTAAGGATACATCAAAACAACCAAAATCACCATAGAATTCTTTGCCTAAATGTTGATCGGTTGTCCAGCCAAATTTAGCGTCATAAACTGAAATTCTAGGATACCAATGCACTCCATCATAATGTTTAAAGCCCCAAGAATTAAATGTTTTCATTCTTCTTCTAACGCCTCCATTGTCAAAATGAGTACGAAAATTAATATCAAAAGTGATAGAAGTATTTGGCTTCAAAGTAGAAGGTAAATACACTTTTAAAATAGTATTGTCAAGTTCCATTTTTACATCATTCCCATCAATAGTCATTTTGTCAATAACAGTTCCTAATTTTTGAGATTCATACTCTCCATAAGAAGGGTTTCTATGATTTTGGTGTTGCAATTCATCAAGATATGAATCTGGTTGAAAGGCATTTTGATATAAATGAAAGTAAACAAAATCCAATCCATCAGGCGAATTATTAGTATAAGTTAACCTCTGAGTCCCTTCAATAATATCAGTTTGTTCATCAATATTTACATCAATCGTATAATGCACATCTTGTTGCCAATATGCTTTATTAGGCATTTTGTTTTTCCAATAATTAGGGTTATCGGCATTCCTGTAAGTATTTGGTTTTGCTAGAGGATTGTATTTTTCCTGTGCAAAAGTAAGCGCGCTCACTAGAAGTGAAGCAATAAGTAATATTCTGGTCATAATAAAAATTTAGTTTGCGAATTTACAATTCTATTCTGATAAATCAGAATTTTCTTTAGCATTTGATATGCTTGCGTTTAACTCAAATCCTGTAAGTAGGATAATGGAGTTAAAATACATCCATAAAAGGATGATCATAAGTGTTCCGATTGAGCCATAAACCTTATTGTATTGTGAGAAATGATTGATGTAATAATTAAAACCGATTGATGTAATAATAATAAAAATTGCTGCAAAAAGTGTTCCAGGACTGAAGAGTTTCCATTTTGTTTTTTTTGCAGGACCAAAATGAAATAAAGTTGAAATTCCAAAAAATAGCATGAGTAATAAAGTAAGCCATTTCCCATATAAAATTAATTCTCCTTGATATTCGGAAATCAATTCAAAATCCGTGAGATAGTTTACAGCAACTTTACCAAAAATAATAGAACTAATTGCTAAAATCAACATTATTGATAGGAGCAAAGTAAGTCCTAATGATAAAATTCTTTGCTGAATTAAAGGTCTGATTTCCCTAATGTGATAAGAAGAGTTGAAGGCCTCAATTAGTGAATTGATTCCGTTAGTGGAGAAGTAAAGTGCTAAAATAAAACCAACTGAAAGTAAACCTCCTCTAGGATTGTTAATTATATCGTCAAGTGTATCAAAAGTAATTTCATTTGTTGATGGAGGTAAAACAGTTGCTAAAAGTTCCATCAATGTTTCTTGTAATCCCTCAATTGGTATGTAGGGTATAAGCGTAAAAAAAACTATAATAGACGGAAAAAATGCTAAGAAAAAATTAAAAGCAAGTGATGATGCTCTTGTTGTAATTGCTCCTTCTATTAGCCCTTTCCAAAAGAATATTGCTACATCATAAATGCTAAGACCTGCAAAACCAAGTGGTTTTATTTTTTTAGCAATATTTAAGATAAATTGTAGCATTAAATAGCCTTTAAACTAAGGTCAAAATTTAGAACCGAATGGGTTAGTGCTCCTACTGAAATAAAATCAACACCACATTTAGCATATTCAGCAATTGTTTCTTCTGTTATTCCTCCACTTGATTCTGTTTGGCATTTATCGCCAATAATGCTTACCGCTTCTTTTGTAGTTTTGTAATCAAAATTATCAAGTAGAATCCTTTTTACTCCTCCTTCAGCAAGTATCTGATTTACTTCATCAATATTTCTTGCCTCAACAATAATTTCTAGTTGTTTGTTATTGTCTTTTAAATATTTTTTTGTTTTACTAATTGCCTTTCCAATTCCTCCTGCAAAATCAATGTGATTGTCTTTAATCATAATCATGTCATAAAGTCCAAACCTATGATTGACTCCACCACCAATTTTTACTGCCCATTTTTCAATGCTTCTGTTCAAAGGAGTAGTTTTTCTAGTGTCTAATAATTTACAATCAGTATCTGAAAGCAAGGTGTTGAGGTAAGCTGTTTTTGTGGCAATAGCACTCATATGTTGCATGCAGTTAAGCATCAAGCGTTCTGCAGTTAATATTGAGATAGAACTTCCTTTAACAATAAAAGCTATGTCCCCAAATTTTACTTTATCACCATCTTGAAGAAATTGTTCTATTTCTAATGAACTATCAACTTCATTAAAAATCATTTTTGCAAGCTCAATTCCAGCAATTATGCCTTTATCTTTAACTAATAAATGAGCTTTATTTGTTGCGTCTTTTGGAATACTTGCAATTGAAGTATGGTCGCCATCTCCCACATCTTCTTTTAAAGCATTAGTTATGAACTTTTTCAAATCCTTTTGTTTAGTCAAAATACAAATTGTTAATTTCGCCAAAAATACAAAAAATGAAGATTGTATCACTAACAATAGGAAAGACAAGCGAGAAGTATTTGATAGAGGGTATTGCTCAGTTTCAGAAAAGATTGAAACATTATACGCAATTTGAAATAATAGAGATTCCTAATATTAAAAAAGCTCAAAATTTTTCTAAATCTGAATTGATGAAAAAAGAAGGGGAATTAATATTGGGTAAATTACAAACTTCTGATTATTTGGTTTTACTTGATAATAAAGGGCAAGATTTTACATCACTTAAATTTTCCAAAAAAGTACAACAATGGATGCTCTCAGGAAAAAAGAGAATCGTTTTTGTAATTGGAGGTGCTTATGGTTTTTCAGATGAAGTTTATAAAAGAACAACCGAAAAACTATCCCTTTCGAAAATGACTTTCTCTCACCAAATGGTGCGACTATTTTTTGTAGAACAACTCTATAGAGCATATACCATTTTAGGAAATGAACCTTACCACCATGAGTAATAATAAAATGAGATAATAGATGTTAGATTTTAGACTTACTTTTGAAACTTATTTAATATCTCAATGCTAGTTACAAAAATCTAATCGTAAGAATGAATCAAATTTTTGCAGATGTAATTTTACCTCTTCCTGTAAAAGGAAGTTTTACCTATGCGGTTCCAGAAGGTATAGATTTAACAATTGGACAAAGGGTAGTGGTGCAGTTTGGAAGTAGAAAATTCTATACAGCTATTGTACTGAAAATTCATAATGAAAAACCAAAAAAATATGATGCTAAAGAACTTTTAGCAATTTTGGATGAAAAAGCAATTGTGAATGAAAAGCAGTTGCAGTTTTGGTTGTGGATAACAGAATATTATATGTGTAATTTGGGAGATGTAATGAATGCTGCTTTGCCTTCTTCCTTTAAATTAGCAAGTGAAACCAAAGTAATGATTCATGCTGATTTTGATGGTGATTTGCAAGATTTGAATGAACATGAAACAGCAATTGTAAATGCACTTTTGCATCAAGAAGAATTGTCAGTTCAAGAAATTATTCCATTAATAAATAATAAAAGTGTTTTCGGTATTATCAATGAAATGATTCGAAAAGAAATTGTGCTTCTAAAAGAAGATTTACATGATAAATACAAAGAAAAAATTATTAGAATTGTAGAATTAGCAAGTGAAAATTTACAACTAAAACTTACTGAAAAACAAGAACAATTACTCCTTCATTTTTCTGATTTAAAAATACAATTTCCAAAGAAAAAATGGACTGTTACAGATTTAATAAAAAAAGCAAAAGTTAGTAGAGGCGTTTTAGATGCTCTCGTAAAAAAAGGTGTTTTTAAAATAGAATTGCAAAGCATCAGTCGATTGTTGAATGACTTTGAAAAAACAGAGACAACAAAAGAGTTGACAGCCCCTCAACAAAAAGCATTTGAGCAAATAAAAGATAGCTTTAAAGATAAAAAAATTTGTCTTTTGCATGGAGTAACTTCATCAGGGAAAACCGAAATTTACATAAAACTCATGGAGGAGCAATTAGCCAAAGGAAAACAAGTGCTTTATTTATTGCCTGAAATTGCCCTTACTACTCAAATCATCAGCCGCCTGAGAAAACATTTCGGAAACAAAGTGGGTGTTACGCATTCTCACCTTAATAATTCTGAAAGGGTAGAAGTGTGGAAAGCAGTGCAAGAAAAGGGTAAAAGTAAACCACAATACCCTATTATGTTGGGGGCTCGTTCTGCACTATTTTTGCCTTTTGATAATTTAGGCCTAATAATTGTAGATGAGGAGCATGACCCTTCTTACAAACAGCATCAACCCGCACCAAGGTACCATGCCCGAGATACAGCAATTTATTTGGCAAATATTCATAAAGCACCTCTGCTTTTGGGTTCTGCCACTCCTAGTTTGGAAAGTTATTATAATGCAACAGAATCTAAATATAATTTGGTGGAATTAAATAGTAGATATCAAGGATTAGAAATGCCAAAAATTAAATGTGTGGACATCAGAAAAGCACATTTAAAGAAGCAAATGCAAGCTCAGTTCTCCCCTAAACTTCTTAATGAAATTAAAGAAACTATCGCAAGTGGAAAGCAAGTTATTCTTTTTCAAAATAGAAGAGGTTATTCGCCCATTTTGAGTTGCACTACTTGTGCTTTTACGCCAAATTGTAAGCATTGTGATGTGAGCTTGACATACCACAAATGGCAAAATCAAATAAAGTGTCATTATTGTGGATATGCAGAAAATATCCCAACCGTTTGCCCCTCTTGTACTGCTACCGATTTTGATAGTAAAGGATTTGGTACCGAGCAAATTCAGGAGAGTTTGAATGCTTTATTACCAGAAGCAACTATAAGTAGAATGGATTATGACACTACTAGAAAAAAGTATGCTCATCAAGAGATTATCAGAGAGTTTGAGCAAGGTAGAATCGATATATTAGTCGGCACACAAATGGTTACAAAAGGTTTGGATTTTGATAATGTAGCGGTTGTTGGTATTCTTAATGCCGATAATATGTTGCATTATCCTGATTTTAGGGCTTATGAAAGAGCCTTCCAATTGATGATGCAAGTAGCGGGAAGAGCAGGGCGGAAAGGAAAACAAGGAAAGGTTTTATTGCAAACTTATGATGAAAAACATAAGGTAATTCAACTTTTGAAAGCTCACAATTTTAAACAATTTTATTCCGAGCAAATTGACGAAAGAAAAATATTTAACTATCCTCCTTTTAGTAGAATAATAGGTATTACCCTAAAACATAAAGATAAAAACAGATTGGACAAAGCATCTAATCAGTTAGCTATTCAATTGCGAAAAAGTTTTTTACACAGAGTTTTAGGTCCTGAGTATCCGTCCATATCAAAAATTAGAAATTATTACCATAAAGATATTTTGCTAAAAATAGAACATAAAGCATCTGTAAAAAAAGCAAAAACTATTCTAAACTCTATAATTAAAAAGTTGCAAGAACAAAAAGATTTTCGCTCTGTTCGGATTATTTTAGATGTGGATCCTGTATAATTGTTAAGCTTTTAACTAGCAGTGACTATGAGAATTAATAGATTAATTTCATTAGTTTTGAAGCCAATTATGAAACGAATTATTTACATCTTATTATTTATTGCTACTGCAGCAATACTACTTTGTACAATGGAAGAAAACAGTCAATCAAAACCTGTAAATCAAAATCCTGATGAGCTTATAGCAATTAAAGAAGTATTAAGGAAACAACAAGAAAACTGGAACAGTGGCGATATTGATGGATTTATGCAAGGGTATTGGAAATCAGAAGAATTGATTTTTACATCAACAAAATACAAACCAACTTACGGATGGAAAAACACATTGGAACGCTATAAAGAAAGCTACCCAACAAAAGAAAGTATGGGGGAACTTAAATTTGAATTTTTAGATTTGAAACTTGTTTCAAAGAATACAGCACAAATGAAAGGAAAGTGGGAATTGATAAGAAAAGATGACAACCCAAATGGACTGTTTTGGTTAAATTTTGAAAAGTTTGATAACAATTGGGTAATCACTAAAGACTCAACAACAGAGCTTTAATATGAATAAATACCTTTCCTTAATAAAATTTAGCCATACCATATTTGCAATGCCTTTTGCTTTTATTGGTTTTTTCTTGGCAACTCAAAATTACGAATTTGAGTGGATTACTCTTTTATATGTTGTTCTATGCATGATTTTTGCACGCTCTGCAGCCATGGCATTTAACAGATATATTGATAGAGATATAGATACTGCAAACGAAAGAACTGCAAAGGTGAGAGAAATACCAAATGGAAAAATAAAAGCAGGTTCTGCTTTAAACTTTGTAATTATTAATTCCTTACTTTTTATTGGCACTACCTATTTTATAAATACACTTTGCTTGGCTCTTTCACCAATTGCACTTTTGGTAATTTTAGGATATAGTTATACCAAACGATTTACTGCCCTTTGTCATTTAGTACTAGGATTAGGATTAGCACTTGCTCCTATTGGAGCTTATCTAGCTGTAAGCGGTAAGTTTGATATTATTCCTTTATTATTTTCGGCAGCAGTACTGTTTTGGGTTAGTGGTTTTGATATTATGTACGCCCTACAAGATGAAGGGTTTGACAAAAAACAAAAACTACATTCTATTCCTGTTTTACTAGGAGTAAAAAATGCTTTAACACTATCTAACTTTTTACATTTTCTTTCATTTATTACTTTAACTTTTGCAGGAACTATGGGTAGTTTTGGGAAATTTTATTGGATTGGATTTTCTATTTTCTCCGCCCTACTTATTTACCAACACTCTTTGGTAAAAGAAAATGATTTAAGCAAAATCAATCTCGCATTTTTCACCACAAACGGTATTGCATCCGTCATTTTTGGGGCATTTGTTATTGCTGACTTATTGTCTAAATAAGTATTTATTTACTTTTTTAAACCTTACTTACATCTAGTATTATAAATATATACTACTATGTATTGCATGGTTCTATATTTTTATATATGTTTGCAGCATGAAAATTGAGAACACTAAATCGCAAATGAGAAAAGGAATTTTGGAATACTGCATCCTTTCCATATTAAAAAATGGAGAGGCCTACCCTTCTGATATTATTGAAAAGCTTAAAAAAGCAAAAATGATAGTTGTTGAAGGGACGCTTTACCCCCTACTCACTCGCTTAAAAAATGCTGAAATACTTACTTACAGATGGGAAGAATCTTCCTCAGGACCTCCTAGAAAATATTACTCTTTAACTGTAAAAGGAATAGGTTTTTTAACAGAATTAGATAATACTTGGAAGGATTTAGCAAAAGCAGTACGATTAACAACTAAAACAAAAAAAGATGAATAAAACAGTAAACATTAACCTAGCAGGAATTGTATTTCATATTGATGAGGATGCTTTTGAAATATTGAACAATTACCTAAATGCACTTAAAAATCATTTTAAAAATGAAGAAGGAGCTGATGAAATATTAAAAGATATTGAAGGAAGAATTGCTGAACTTTTTACAGAACGATTAGATAAAAAAGAGGCGATTTCAATTGCAGATGTGAATGAGGTAACTGCAATAATGGGAAATCCATCTGACTATGATGATGATTTTATTGAAGAAAAAGTTGAAAAAACAGAAGACTTACTAAAAAATAAAAGAAAGCGAATTTTTAGAGATGAAGATGAGCGAATGATTGGTGGAGTTTGTAGCGGATTGGGAAATTATTTTGATATTAATGTTTTTTGGTTCAGAATAATTTTTCTTGCACTCCTTTTCACAGTTGGTGGAGGAACATTAATCTACATTATCTTATGGATTGCTATTCCTTCAGCAAAAACAACTGCTGAAAAACTAGAAATGAAAGGAGAAAAAGTAAACATCTCAAATATTGAAAAAAATATTAAGGATGAACTAGACAACCTAGAAACAAAAGTTAAAGATTTTGACAAGAAAGTTACTTCAGAATATGGCTCTAAGGCAGTAAGTTTTGTTCAAAAAATTACAGATTTATTTATCAGTTTATTTAAAGGAATTTTCAAATTTTTAGGAAGTTGCTTTGGGATTTTTGCAGTTGTAATAGGTGGAATTCTATTATTTGTAATTGTATCAGCACTACTTTCTAATGGTATAATCTTTTTAGAAATCAATCAATTACTGAGTTATATTTTTGAATCAGGAACAATCCCTGGAAACTTAAAAGCAGGGCTTGTACTATTCATTGGGATACCTATAATTTCCGTAATATTATTTGGTTTAAAACTAGTAAACAATACAACAATTCATTCAAATCATAAAATTGCATTACTATTTCTCTGGTTAGCATCTTGGGTAATACTTGGAAGTTCTGGTACAAACATTGCAGCAGAGTTTCAAAAGAATGCTAAACACTCAACAACTGAAATTATCAATTTTCAAAATGACACACTATACTTAAGCATGAATGATGTTGATAGAGAATTTGATATTGTTTTTGATGCAAAAGGGTTTAAAGTGAGTCCGTTTGAGGATGAACTTATAGGAATTGGAATGAGATTAGACCTTAAAGAAAGTCAAGATTCCATCTTTAGTTTGATTAAAGAAGCAACTGCTTTTGGAAAAAGCAAATCTAATGCTAAGATAAGTGCACAGGGAGTTTCTTTTAACTTCCTAGTAGAAGATGACAATCTTATATTTGATGATTTTTTCTCCATTGAAGAGCAAAAATGGCGTATGCAAGAATTAGATTTAACCCTAGAAATTCCAATTGGAAAAGTGATTTATTTAGACCATAGTATAGAAGATTTAATTTATGACATAAAAAATCAAGAAAACATGTGGGATTACGATATGCTAGGGCATTACTGGAAAATGGAAAAAGAAGGACTTAGTTGTATTAGTTGCCGATAGAAATAAAAAGATATATTTACAAAATGAAAAAAACCTTCTTTTGTTTAGTAAGTATTTTTCTCCTGCTTACTAATGCTACTGCACAAACTAATATTCCCTCTGACACAATAGTTAGCGCTACTTTAAGTGGCACTATATTGGATGAAAAAAATGAACATCCTCTTCCCTATGCAAATATTATAAACTTAAATAACGGAAAAGGAACCATCAGTAACGAACACGGAAATTTCACAATAGATATTGCGAACTTAAAAATGAATGACACTATTCGTTTCCAGTGTATTGGTTACAAAACAAAAGAGTTAACGATTGAGCGTATTGCAAACACCACTCCTATTTTATTGAGTGAAAATATTTATACCCTTGATGAAGTGCTAAATCTAGGAACTTTTCCTAATCCAGTAGAAATTGTAAAAGGTATTTTAGAAAATAGAGAACTGAATTACAAAAACACACCACATAAAAAACAAGTTTTTATCAGAGAAAGAAGCACTACAGATATTCTAAATTTTAAACTAAATTTCAAAAAAAGTAACATCTCAGAACTAAACCCTGAAATGATACAAAAAATTGAAGAAAAAACACCAAAGCACTCACAATCTTACTCTGATTTATTAACTAATATTTATATTCAAGAAGAGGCGAACTTAAAACTTGTCCCAATAAAAACGGTAGCATTAAAATCAGAAGATATTACCGAATTAGATAACTTTATGCCATTAATAGAAAGTGTATTTAAAAACACTACAGAAGAAGAGTATTGGAGAGTTAAAACTGGAATACTTGGAATTAAAGTAAACTTTATTGCTCCAGACTCTACAAAAAAAGAAAAGTTAAGACCTTATAAGAATAGTATAAAAGATTATTTAGGTTTTACAACTTTTAATGATGAAGATCAGTGGGAATTTTTACACAAAACAAAAAAGTATAATTTTAAAATCATTGGAGGAACATCTATAGATAATGAAAGTGTTTACATTATTGATTTCACACCAAAAAAGAAAGGGGTATATGAAGGCAGGCTTTATATTTCTGTTGAAACTTCTGCTTTAATTAGAGCGGATTACAAATATAGTCCTGATAAATTAGGAACAAATATTCAAATTCTAGGAATTGGATATAAACAAACTAATTTTACTGGCTCAATCTATTTTGAGAAGAAAGAACATAATTACCAACTGAAGTATCTTTCCTATCAAAATAACTACAAAGTAAGTATTGACAGAAAAATTGCTTTACAAAAGAAGAAAAAACGATTCTTAATTAACAAAAAACTTCAAGAGATAAAAGTAGGTTTAGACTTTACTCAGGAGAATAATGAATCAATAGAGTTATTGGTGATTGATCAATTTCCAATATCAGAACAAAGTTTTGACAAATTTGAAGAAGGAAAATATATGGACATTACATATGTTAATCAATTTAACGAAAACCTTTGGAAAGGCTACACTACAATAACCCCTACTAAACAAATGAAGGAATACAAAAAATTAGAAAAATAAAACATACAAATTAAACAAATGAAAAAAATAACTCTAGCCCTACTTAGCATATTAAGTATCAACTTATCAGCTCAAGAATATTTTCAACAAGAAACAAACTATATTATTGATGTAGAACTTGATGATGAAAACCATACACTAAATGGAACAGAACACATTGATTATTTCAATAATTCACCTGATGATTTAGAATTTCTGTGGTTTCATATCTGGCCAAATGCTTATAAGGATAATACTACTATGCTTGCAAAACATGAATTAGAAGGTGGAAGCACTCAACTTTATTATGCAAGTGAGGAAGAAAGAGGTTATATAAATGGATTAGACTTTAAAGTAAATGGAGAAAGAGTAAGATGGGATTACCATCCTGAGCATATTGATATTTGTAAATTATTCTTAAACAAACCTTTAAAATCTGGACAATCCATCAGAATTTCCACTCCCTTTTTTGTGAAAATTCCTGATGCAAAATTTTCTCGTTTAGGTCATGTTGATCAATCCTACATGATAACACAATGGTACCCAAAACCTGCGGTATATGATGTGGATGGTTGGCATCCTATGCCCTACCTAAGTCAAGGGGAATTCTATTCAGAATTTGGGAGCTTTGATGTAAGCATTACATTGCCAAGCAACTACACAGTTGGGGCAACTGGTGATTTGCAAAACAAAGGAGAAATTGCTCGCTTAAATAAAATTGCAGAAGCAACAGATACTATTACAAAATATGGAGATGATATGAGTTTCCCCTTATCAGATTTAAGTACAAAAACATTAAGATATATTCAACATAATGTGCATGATTTTGGTTGGTTTGCTGATAAGCGTTTTCATGTATTAAAAGGAGAAGTTGAAGTGCCTCATACTAAAGAAAAAGTTACCCTTTGGACTATGTTTACCAATAATGAAGCTCACCTTTGGAAAAACTCCATAGAGTATATGCATGATGCTGTTTATTATTATTCTTTATGGAATGGTGACTATCCTTACAAACATTGTACTGCAATAGATGGAACTATTGCTGCAGGAGGAGGAATGGAATATCCGAATGTTACTGTAATTGGAGCTAGTGGAACTGCAAGAGCACTAGAAGAAGTAATAATGCATGAAGTAGGACACAATTGGTTTTATGGAATGTTAGGATCTAACGAAAGGGATCATGCTTGGATGGATGAAGGAATAAATTCTTATAATGAACATAGGTATATGAGAACTAAATATCCGAATGAAAAGATAACAGACAACCTACCAAAAATTGCTACTAAATTATTCGATTTGGAAAAAGTAACCAATAAAAATATAAGGGGAGAAATGATGTATTTTATGGGAGCATGGACTGCAAAAGATCAACCTATTGAACTCCATTCAGCAGAATATACAGAAATGAATTATGGCGGAATAGTGTACATGAAATCTGCTATTTGTTTTGATTATCTGGCAGCATATTTAGGACAAGAAATTTTTGATGATTGTATGAAAGAATATTTTGAAACTTGGAAATATAAACACCCACAACCAAAAGATGTAAGAGCAATTTTTGAGGAAGTAAGTGGTAAAGATTTATCATGGTTTTTTGATGATATGATAAAAACAACCAAGCAATTAGACTATGCAATTGTTGGCATGAAAAAAGAAACTAAGGATTTACTCATTACATTAGAAAATAAAGGAGAGATAAACGGGCCTGTTATTATAAGCGGAATTAAAGATGGACAAAGTATGACTCCACTATGGATTGAAGGCTTTGAAGGTAAAAAAACAATTCGTTATTTTAATGGTGATTACGATCATATCCGAATTGATTATAATGGAGATATGCCTGAAACAAACAGGAACAACAATATCATGCGTACTAAAGGAATTTTCCGAACAATTGAACCTATAAAACCTCAGCTAATTGGAAGTTTGTACCATCCAGAAAAGACACAAATATTCTTTCATCCAATGATGAATTACAATATTTACAATAAGCATTCTTACGGATTAAGTTTATACAATCATTTTATACCAAAAAAGGGATTTTCTTACAAACTAACTCCTCTTTACAATATAGAAAATCAGAACCTATTAGGACAAGGTAAGATATCTTATAAAAAACACTTAAAAAATAATTTAATTGAGAGTTATAAAATAGAATTAGATGCAAAAAAGAATAAGTACGCATATGAAAGCAATTACCTCCGTTTGGTTCCAAATCTTGAGATAAATTTAAGGAACTCATCATTAAGAAGCAAAACAAGAAATACAATTAATGCGAATATTATTGACATAACAAAAGGAGAAAACAAGGATCGTTTCTTTAAAAGCACCTTTAATCATAGCAATGGCAGAGCAATAAATCCTTATAGTATTTTTACTTCTTATGAAAAAGGCAAGGATTATTATAAATTAGGACTTGTTGCAAAATATACTTACAATTTGAACAAAAGCAAGCTGCTCAAATTCAGAGGATATTTAGGATACACTGACAAACATATTCTTCAAATGAGCGCTTGGAACGGTAGCATGGATTACGCCTTAAGCAATGAAGCTATAAGTAGAGAAACTGACAACAATCATGATTTACCTTATGCTCAACAACTATTTATGAATGAGGGAGGGTTAAAGCATTTCACTGGAATTACATCTAGCCAATATCTTGCAACTCTATCAGCCGAATACAATTTAACGAATAGATTCAGGCTATATGCTGAAGGAGGAACAAATGGTACTGACCTAGCTTATGGGGCTGGTTTACGCATTCCTTTACTCCAAAATATTGTTAATATTTACTTGCCTGTTTATACTAAAAATGGAATGGCAGACTTTAAAAATTACCAAGATATTTTCAGGTTTAATATCAACTTTGACTTTAAACTAAGTTTATTTTAATAGGAAATTGGATTATTTTCTTTCCTTATGCAGCTGTAATACACCTACTTTTTTCAGAAATAAATACTGATTGGAATTTTGTTAGAAAATATTTTTGAAACAAAAAACCCAGCAAATAGCTGGGTTCATTTTTTTTAAGCTTCTGCCGTAGGTCCGCCAAAATTCATGGGGATACCGCCAGTGGGATCAACATCTTTAATCTCACCATGCTGAGCTTCAAACTTTGAAATATTATCTATCAAAGCTTTCATCAACCTTTTAGCATGTTGAGGTGTAAGGATAATTCTTGACTTTACTTTTGCCTTTGGAACGCCTGGCATCATTTGAATAAAATCTACTACAAACTCAGAGGGAGAGTGGTTGATTATAGCAATATTGCTATAAGTTCCTTGTGCTACTTCCTCACTTAGCTCAATGTTTAATCCTTCTTGTTTTTTTTCTTCTGACATAATAATAAGTTTTTATTCTTCTGTTACGGTTGCTTCCTCTTGCACAACTTCTTCTGTTTGTTCTTCCAATAATTTGTCGAATTCGGCTTGAGAACCAACTATCAAATCACTACCATCAATAAGACCAGTTCCAGCAGGAATTTTATGCCCAACAATTACATTTTCTTTCAATCCTCTTAGACCATCTCTTTTAGCTCTAATTGCTGCTTCATTCAGCACTTTTGTAGTTTCCTGGAAAGAAGCTGCTGAAATCCAACTATCTGTTTGTAATGAAGCCCTTGTAATACCTTGTAATACAGGAGTAGAAATTGCAGGAATTGCATCACGCGATTCTATGAGTTTTAAATCCTTTCTTTTAAGCCTAGAGTTTTCTTCTCTTAACTGCCTTGCAGTAATTAATTGCCCTTGTTGGTAATTGGTTGAATCGCCAGCTTCTTCAATATACTTTTTATCAAAAATCCAATCATTTTCTTCCATGAAATCGATTTTGTTTACCAATTGTTTTTCTAATAATTTAGTGTCACCAGAATCAATTACTTCCACTTTACGCATCATTTGTCTTACTACAACTTCAAAGTGTTTGTCATTAATTTTCACTCCCTGCAATCGGTAAACTTCTTGCACCTCATTCACAATATATTCTTGAACAACAGTTGGACCTTTAATTGCTAAAATATCTCTTGGCGTAATTACCCCATCACAAAGTGGCGTTCCAGCTTTTATAAAATCATTTTCTTGAACCAAAATATGTTTTGACAGAGGCACTAAGAATTTCTTTTCATCTCCTGTTTTTGGAGTAACAATAATTTCTTTATTTCCTCTTTTAATTCTCGGACCAAAAGAAATAATACCATCAATCTCAGAAACAACTGCAGGATTAGAAGGGTTTCTTGCCTCAAAAAGTTCCGTAACTCTTGGAAGACCACCAGTAATATCACCTGATGAACCTTGTGCTCTTGGAATTTTAGCAACTATCGTTCCTGCTTTAATAGTTTCCCCTTCTTCTATCGCAATATGTGCTTTTACAGGAATACTATAAGATCTTTCTTCATTTTTTCCTTTAATAATAATTGAAGGACTTTTCTTTTTATCTCTACTATCAATTATTACTTTTTCCTGATGTCCAGTTTGCTCATCTGATTCTACTCTATAAGTATAACCTTCTTCAATATCTTGGAACTCTATTATTCCAGAAATCTCAGAGATAATAAGTGCATTATAAGGATCCCAGTCGCAAACTACATCTCCTTTTTTAACCTTTCCTGATTTTTTGTAAATATTTGAACCATAAGGAATAATGTGAGTAGCAAGAGTAACATCAGACTTTTGATCAATAATTCTAAGTTCGGCTGTTCTACTAATTACAATTTCAACATCTCCTTTATCATTTTTAGTTTTTACAGTTTTTAAATCTTCTATTTCTATCTTTCCGTCATTCTTAATTGTAATACTAGAATCAGCAGCAGTTCTGGAAGCAGTACCCCCAACATGGAAAGTTCTTAGAGTAAGCTGTGTACCTGGCTCTCCAATGGATTGAGCGGCAATAACACCAACTGCCTCACCTCTTTCAGCCATTTTTACAGAAGACAAACTTCTACCATAACATTTACTACAAATTCCTTTTCTGGTTTCACAAGTTAAAGCTGAACGAATTTCAACTGCCTCAATATTTGCTTCTTCAATTTGTTTAGCAATAAGATTTGTGATTTCACTTCCAGATTCTAAAATAATCTTATTGTTAGTTGGATTATAAATATCATGCAAGCAAACCCTTCCAGAAATTCTTTCAGATAAGGTTTCTACAATATCTTCATTGTTTTTTAGTGCAGTAGTTACAAGCCCACGCAAAGTTCCGCAATCCTCTTCTGTAATCACCACATCTTGGGAAACATCTACCAATCTTCTTGTAAGATAACCAGCATCTGCCGTTTTTAAAGCCGTATCAGCAAGTCCTTTTCTGGCACCATGAGTAGAGATAAAGTACTCTAAAATAGAAAGCCCTTCTCTAAAATTTGTAATAATTGGATTTTCAATAATAGATTCTCCATGATCACCTGATTTTTGTGGTTTTGCCATTAAACCCCTCATACCAGAAAGCTGACGAATTTGCTCTTTAGAACCCCTTGCACCAGAATCAAGCATCATATATAGGGAGTTGAATCCTTGTCTCTCATTTCTTAATCGGCTCATTACCGTTTCAGTTAATCTAGCGTTGGTATTGGTCCAAATATCAATTACCTGATTATATCTTTCATTATTAGTAATTACCCCTAAATTATAGTGAGAATAAACCTCATCTACTTTTTCGTAAGCATCTTTTACCATTTGCTTTTTCTCTAGTGGTACAACCACATCTCCTAAGTTAAAGGAAAGACCTCCTTTAAAAGCCATTTGATAACCAATATCCTTAATATTATCTAAAAATTTCACTGTTTTAGATACTCCACATTTATCAAGAA
Organism: Flavobacteriales bacterium; assembly: GCA_014381465.1. Taxonomy (GTDB): domain Bacteria; phylum Bacteroidota; class Bacteroidia; order Flavobacteriales; family BACL11; genus DUAL01. The sequence goes on from JACNLP010000020.1 coordinate 17,072, forward strand.
TATCTCCAATGATTGTTCTCAATGCCTTTTTGGTAAGCAATTCATTGATAAATCCGATTTCCTCAGGAACAAATTCATTAAACAACACCCTACCAACTGAAGTTTCAATAATAGTTGATTTTCCATTTGTATCATTTACACTCAGTTTTATCATGGCATGAAGTGCTATAATTTGCTCATTATAAGCAATTTTTACTTCTTCATCAGAATAAAAAGTCATTCCCTCTCCTTTAACTGTAACCGACTTTTCTATTACTTTTCCTTTTTCATTTTTCAGTTCATCTGCCGATACTTTTTGCTTTGTCATATAGTAAAGCCCAAGCACCATATCTTGTGAAGGAACCGTAATTGGCGCACCATTTGCTGGGTTTAAAATATTATGAGAAGCCAACATTAAAATTTGTGCTTCTAGAATTGCTGCAGAACCAAGTGGTAAATGCACAGCCATTTGATCACCATCAAAATCGGCATTAAATGCAGTACAAACAAGTGGATGTAGTTGAATAGCTTTCCCTTCAATCATTTTTGGTTGGAATGCCTGAATACCTAACCTATGAAGTGTAGGTGCTCTATTTAAAAGTACGGGATGTCCTCTCATTACATTTTCTAAAATATCCCAAACCACTGGCTCCCTTGCATCAATAATCTTTTTAGCTGATTTTACCGTTTTTACAATTCCTCTTTCGATAAGTTTTCTTACAATAAATGGCTTATAAAGTTCGGCTGCCATGTCTTTTGGTAAACCACATTCGTGTAATTTTAAACTTGGTCCAACCACAATTACCGAACGAGCAGAATAATCTACCCTTTTTCCTAAAAGATTCTGACGAAATCTTCCTTGTTTCCCTTTTAGATTATCTGATAATGATTTTAATGCTCTATTTCCATCTGTTTTTACTGCAGATGATTTTCTTGAATTATCAAAAAGTGCATCAACAGATTCTTGAAGCATTCTTTTTTCATTTCTTAAAATTACCTCAGGAGCAGAAATCTCCATTAATCTTTTCAAACGATTATTTCTGATTATTACTCTACGATATAAATCATTCAAATCAGAAGTTGCGAATCTTCCACCATCAAGGGGAACAAGTGGTCGTAACTCAGGCGGAGTAACAGGAACAACTTTTATTATCATCCACTCTGGTTTATTTTCTGTATGTTGATTTGCCTCACGAAATGCTTCTACTACTTGCAATCTTTTTAGTGCTTCTGTTTTTCTTTGCTGAGAAGTTTCCGTATTTGCTTTATGTCTTAACTCAAAAGATAAGGAGTCCATATCAATACGAGAGAGTAAATCAGAAATAGCCTCTGCACCCATTTTAGCAATAAATTTATTTGGATCTTCATCAGGTAAATATTGATTATCTGAAGGAAGCGCTTCTAAAATATTTAGATACTCTTCTTCAGTAATAAAGTCCTTGTCTTTTATTGGTTCTCCTTCCTCATTTACTCCTCCAATTCCAGTTTGAATAACAACATATCTTTCATAATAGATAATCATATCCATTTTTTTGGTTGGAAGCCCTAAAAGGTATCCAATTTTATTTGGAAGTGTACGGAAATACCAAATATGAGCCACAGGAACAACCAAATTGATGTGCCCTACTCTTTCTCTTCTTACCTTTTTCTCAGTTACTTCTACACCGCATCTATCACAAACAATTCCTCTGTAACGAATTCTTTTATACTTCCCACAATGGCATTCAAAATCCTTTACTGGACCAAAAATTCTTTCACAAAAAAGCCCATCTCTTTCTGGCTTATAAGTTCTATAATTTATAGTTTCTGGTTTTAACACTTCCCCAGATGATTTTCCTAGAATATCTTCCGGAGAAGATAAACTAATCTTTAAGTGTGTAAAATCTTTATGTTGTATTTTATCTTTAGTTATTGGCATAATTTTATTAAATATTTTTATTCAAAAGATACTTTTAATCCTAATCCGCTTAATTCATGTAGCAATACATTGAATGATTCTGGGATTCCTGCTTTTGGTAAAGGGTTTCCTTTTACAATGGCTTCATAAGCTTTTGCTCTTCCTATTACATCATCCGATTTTAAGGTTAGCATTTCTTGTAAAATGTTGGAAGCACCATAACCCTCCAATGCCCAAACCTCCATTTCACCCAACCTTTGCCCACCGAATTGTGCTTTACCCCCAAGTGGTTGCTGTGTTATAAGGGAATATGGTCCGATTGAACGAGCATGCATTTTATCATCAATTAAATGTCCAAGTTTTAGCATATAAATAATACCAACAGTTGCTGGTTGATCAAACTTTTCGCCAGTACCACCATCATACAAATAAGTTTCTCCATATTCTGCTAATCCAGCTTCTTTTAATTCTTTATTAATATCATCAATACTTGCACCATCAAAAACAGGTGTGAAATACTTTTTATTTAATTTCTGACCGGCCCATCCTAAAATGGTTTCGTAAATTTGACCAAGATTCATCCTTGAAGGTACCCCAAGTGGATTAAGCACAATATCTACTGGAGTTCCATCTTCCAAAAATGGCATATCTTCATCACGAACGATTTTCGCTACAATACCTTTGTTTCCATGTCGCCCTGCTAATTTATCTCCTACTTTTACTTTTCGCTTTTTAGCTACAAAAACTTTGGCTAATTGCAATATTCCTTTTGGCAATTCATCTCCAACAGTAATAGCAAATTTATCTCTTTTATGCAGACCAAAGATCTCATTATACTTTTTAATATAACCTAACAAAATTTTATTTACTATTTTGTTATATTTTACATTTGTAGTCCATTTTTTAGTATCTACTGTTAAGAAATCAACTTCATGAAGCATTTTTTGAGTAAACTTTGTGCTTTTTGGGATAATAACTTCTCCTAACACATTTGTTACTCCTTGTGATGCTTTACCGCCAATTAAAGTATATAATTTATCAATAAGTACTTTCTTTAATTTAGCTGTTTTCTTTTGGAATTCTATTTCAAGTTCATCTAATACATCTTTATCTTGTGCAACTAATCGTTTATCTTTTATTGATTTTGAGAATAATGTTTTATTGATAACTACTCCTTCATGTGATGGTTGTGCTTTTAAAGATGCATCTTTTACATCTCCAGCTTTTTCACCAAAAATAGCTCTTAATAATTTCTCTTCTGGAGTTGGGTCAGACTCTCCTTTTGGAGTAATTTTCCCTATAAGAATATTCCCAGTGCGAATATTTGCTCCAATTCTTATCATTCCATGTTCATCCAAATCTTTAGTTGCCTCCTCACTCATATTCGGAATATCAGCAGTAAGTTCTTCTGCTCCCCTTTTGGTTTCTCTTACTGAAACACTATGTTCTTCAATATGTAGTGAAGTAAACAAATCTTCACGAACAATTCGCTCTGAAAGTACAATCGCATCTTCAAAATTATATCCTTTCCAAGGCATAAATGCCACTTTCAAATTCCTTCCAATTGCTAGCTCTCCATTTTGAGTTGCATATCCTTCACAAAGCACTTGCCCTTTTGTAACCTTATCTCCTATTTTTACAATAGGCTTTATATTCATACAAGTACTTTGGTTTGTCTTTTTGAATTTAGTAAGCTCATAAGTTTTGACATCATCATCAAAAATAAAGAGTTGCTCATCTGGGGTGTAATTATAACGAACTGTAATTTTACAAGCATCCACATATTCAACTACCCCATTACCTTCTGCATTGATAAGCACTCTAGAATCTCTTGCAACATGTGGTTCTAATCCTGTCCCAACAATTGGAGCATCCGTTTGTAAAAGTGGAACTGCTTGCCTCATCATATTAGATCCCATCAAAGCTCTGTTGGCATCATCATGTTCCAAAAATGGAATAAGTGATGCAGCAATTGAAGCAATCTGATTTGGAGCAACATCCATTAGTTTTATTTCTTTTGGGCTTACAACTGGATAATCTGCTTCTAATCTTGATTTAATTCTTCTGTTTGTAAACTTTCCTTCTTCACTGATAGGAGCGTTTGCTTGGGCAATCAGTTTATCTTCTTCATCTTCTGCATTCATATAGATTGGTTCCTTATCTAATTGAACCACTCCATTTTCTACTTCACGATAAGGTGTTTCAATAAATCCTAAATCGTTAATTTTTGCAAAAACACAAAGGGAAGAAATCAGTCCAATATTTGGTCCCTCAGGAGTTTCAATTGGACACAATCTTCCATAATGCGTATAGTGTACATCACGCACCTCAAAACCTGCTCTCTCTCTAGATAAACCACCAGGTCCTAAAGCCGATACTCTTCTTTTGTGAGTAACTTCCGCCAGTGGATTGGTTTGATCCATAAATTGAGACAACTGACTTGTTCCAAAAAATGAATTAATTACAGAAGAAAGCGTTTTGGCATTTATTAAATCTATTGTGGTAAATACTTCATTATCTCGAACATTCATTCTTTCTCTGATGGTTCGAGCCATTCTGTTAAGTCCTACAAAAAATTGATTTGAAAGTTGCTCTCCAACTGTTCTTACCCTTCTATTTGATAAATGATCGATATCATCAACATCCGTTTTAGAGTTTACAAGTTCAATTAAGTTTTTAATAATAGAAACAATATCCTCATTTGTTAGAACCTGTTTTGTTTCTGGAACATCTACTCCTAATCTTTTATTTATTCTGTATCTACCAACATGTCCTAAACTATATCTTTGATCAGAGAAAAATAATTTATCAATCACACTTCTTGCTGTATCTTCATCTGGCGGCTCGGCACTTCTTAATTGTCGGTAAATATGTACAACCGCCTCTTTCTCAGAATTTGTAGGGTCTTTTTGTAGTGTATTGTAAATTAGTGCATGGTCCACAACATTTGCATCTTCTTTGTGAAGTAGAATAGTTGGAGAACCAGAATCTACAATCTGATCAATATGTTCTTTTTCTAAAACAACCTCCCTGTCAATGATTACTTCATTTCTTTCAATAGAAACAAGCTCTCCTGTATCTTCATCCACAAAATCTTCAATCCATGATTTTAAAACCCTAGCAGCTAATCTTCTTCCAATGAGTCGTTTCAAACCGCTTTTTGTTACCTTTTCTTCATCCGCCAAATCAAATATTTGAAGAATATCTCTATCGCTTTCATAACCGATTGCTCTAAGCAAAGTAGTAACTGGTAATTTCTTTTTCCTATCAATATAGGCAAACATTACATTGTTGATGTCGGTAGCAAATTCAATCCAAGATCCTTTAAAAGGAATTACTCTTGCAGAATATAATTTGGTTTCATTTGCATGGAAACTTTGTCCAAAGAAAACGCCAGGAGAACGGTGCAACTGAGACACAATAACCCTTTCTGCTCCATTGATTACAAATGTCCCTTTTGGAGTCATGTAAGGAACATTTCCAAAATATACATCTTGGATAATGGTTTCAAAATCCTCATGATCTTCATCCGTGCAATAAAGTTTTAACTTTACTTTTAGGGGCACTTTATAAGTTAAACCTCTGCTGATACATTCGTCAATAGAGTATCTAGGAGGATCAATGGTATAATCAATAAACTCTAGAACAAAATTATTTCTAGAATCTGTAATTGGAAAAATACCCTCAAAGGTTTGATAAAGCCCTTCTTTTTTTCTTTCTTCACTTGTAGTTCCTAATTGGAAGAAATTATTAAATGGTTCTAATTGTATGTCTAAAAAATCTGGATAATCTATCTGATTTCCTATAGATGCAAAATTTATTCTTTCTGAAATATTAGTCTTAGTCAAGGAAGTAATCTTTAAATTAAAAAAACGGTTTCTTAAAAAACGAAATGGTTCAGACCTTATATTGCTACAAGATCTGAACCTTTATGTTGTGAGTGGAGTTATTTTAACTCTACCTCAGCACCTGCTTCTTCAAGCTGGGTTTTAAAAGCTTCTGCTTCATCTTTAGATACTCCTTCTTTTACTGCTTTTGGTGCACTATCAACAATGCCTTTTGCCTCTTTTAATCCTAAGCCAGTAAGTTCTTTTACAAGTTTAACTACTGCAAGCTTAGAACCACCTGCTGCTGTAAGGATTACATCAAACTCTGATTGTTCCTCACCACCAGCTTCACCGCCACCAGCTGCCGGACCGGCAACAGCAACAGCTGCAGCTGCAGGCTCTATACCATATTCTTCTTTTAATATATTAGCCAGCTCATTTACCTCTTTTACTGATAAATTTACTAACTGCTCTGCGAATTCTTTTAGTTCTGCCATTTTATTTGGTTTTTAATTGTTCAACTTTGGTTTATTATAAATGTTGGAAGCATTCTTTTTTTTATTCTTTTATTAAGATTCTCTTTCTGCTAATGTTTTAATAATCCCTGACAATTTGTTTCCGCCAGATTGTAAGGATGAAATTACATTTTTAGCAGGAGATTGTAATAAGGTAATTATTTCACCAATCAACTCCTCTTTCGATTTTAGTTCTACTAATGAATCTAGATTTTCATCTCCTAAATAGAAGCAGCTTTCAATCACAGCAGCTTTCAAAATAGGTTTGTTGTGTTTCTTTCTAAATTCTTTGATGATTTTAGCTGGAGAATTACCAACTTCTGTAAACATAATAGAAGTATTTCCGTTAAGGGTTTGGTAAAACTCCTCAAAATTAGAATCATTTCTTTCCATTGCTTTTTTCAAAAGCGTATTTTTCACAACCTTTAAAGACACATCTCTTTTAAAACATAATCTTCTCAAATCACTAGATTCTTCTGCAGAAAGCCCAGAAATATCTGTTAAATAAAAATTCTTATTCTCACTTAGAAGAATGTCTAAATCTTCAATAAATTTATTTTTTTCCTCTCTTGTCATATTTTTTTCTTTTAATACGCATTTGTAGAAACGGACACTCCTAATCCCATTGAACTTGAAATAGAAATGCTTTTAATGTAAATTCCTTTTGCAGCTGACGGCTTTAACTTCATAATAGTTTGGATTAATTCTTCCGAATTTTCAGCAATCTTTTGTGCATCAAATGATGTTTTGCCAATTGAAGCGTGTACAATTCCAGTTTTATCGACCTTAAAATCAATTTTACCTTTTTTTACATCTGACACTGCTTTAGCCACATCATTACTTACCGTCCCTGACTTTGGATTTGGCATAAGTCCTCTAGGTCCTAAAATTCTTCCTAAAGCCCCAATTTTCCCCATCACAGATGGCATAGTAATAATTACATCTATATCAGTCCAGCCACCTTTGATTTTTTCAATGTACTCTTCCAGACCCACAAAATCAGCACCAGCATTTTTCGCCTCATCTTCTTTATCAGCAGGTACAAGTGCAAGCACTTTTACATCCTTACCCGTACCGTTAGGAAGCGTTACAACACCTCTCACCATTTGATTTGCTTGTTTAGGATCTACACCCAAACGGATAGCCATATCAACAGAAGCATCAAAGTTTTCAGATGCCGTTTTCTTTACAATATCAACAGCATCTTGCACACTATAGCTAATAGTTGCATCATAGCCATCCAATGCACTCTTTCTTTTTTTACTTAACTTACTCATCTTTAATTTTTGATTTAAAGCGGTTAAGTAACTACCAAAAAAAATATTTAAGCAGCTACTATATTCTTTGCTACAGGACCTTTTTCTCCATCAGCTACTTCAAAAGTAACCGCTTGTCCTTCTTTTAATGTTTTAAAACCCTCCACCTGAATTTCTCCAAAATGTGCGAAATAATCTGTTCCGTCTTCTCCTTCAATAAAGCCGTAACCCTTGCTAGCATTAAACCATTTTACTGTACCTTCCATAATTGTTTGTTTTTAAAATTTATCTAAATTGTGATTCAAGCAACCACCTAACTATATAATCTGCAATTAAGCAGCTACTATATTCTTTGCTACAGGACCTTTTTCTCCATCAGCTACTTCAAAAGTAACTGCTTGTCCTTCTTTTAATGTTTTAAAACCTTCCACTTGAATTTCTCCAAAATGTGCAAAATAATCTGTTCCGTCTTCTCCTTCAATAAAGCCGTAACCTTTGCTTGCATTAAACCATTTTACTGTACCTTCCATAATTGTTTGTTTTTAAAATTTATAATTGTTTTACTATTTGTTAGTCTTTTATTTTGTTGGAGCTGTTCCTTTCACTTTTAACCCCATACTTCTAGCAGTACCTGCTACCATTAGCATTGCCGATTCTACTTTAAAAGCATTCAAATCTGCCATTTTATCTTCTGCTATTACTCTAATCTGATCCCAACTCACTGTTCCTACCTTTTGTCTATTTGGTTCACCAGATCCTTTTTTCTTTTTTGCAGCTTCCAAAAGCTGAGATGCCGCAGGAGCTGTTTTAATGATAAACTCAAATGATTTATCAGCATATACTGTAATAACCACCGGAACAATTTTTCCTGCTTTATCTTGAGTTCTTGCATTAAACTGCTTACAGAATTCCATGATGTTTACACCCTTTGCCCCTAATGCAGGTCCAACTGGTGGAGCAGGATTTGCAGCCCCTCCTCTAATTTGTAATTTGATTATTCCTGTTACTTCTTTTGCCATTTTTTAAACTTTTTCTACTTGCATGAAATTCAACTCCAGTGGAGTTTTTCTTCCAAATATTTTCACTATTAATTTTAACTTTTTCTTCTGCTCATCAATCTGTTCAATCTCTGCATGGAAACTATTAAAAGGACCATCAATTACTTTTACCGTTTCTCCCACTACAAAAGGAATATTTACATGCTCATCACTTATCGATAATTCATCTACTTTTCCTAAAATCCTATTAATTTCAGATTGTCTCATTGGAACAGGTTCCCCACCTTTTTTCTCTCCTAAAAACCCAAACACTCCCGGCAAAGCTCTTAAAGTATGTGCTATTTCTCCTACCAAATTTGCTTCAATCAATACATATCCAGGAAAAAAATTTCTTTCTTTACTTACCTTCTTTCCTTTTCTTATTTGATAAACTTTCTCAGTTGGCACCAATACTTGGGTAACATATTCATTCCAATTCAGCCGACTCACTTCTTTTTCTATATAAGTGCTTATCTTCTTTTCTTGGCCTCCTTTTACCCTTACCACATACCACTTATATTGTATTGCCTCCTGCTCCATTTTTATTTTATCCAAAGAAATCATAAAAAACCTTCATCATACTACTAAAAATAGTGTCCATAAAATAAATAAGTAATGAAATTATTAAAGTTGCAACAGCAACTACTATTCCACTACTTTGTAATTCCGACCAACTCGGCCAACTTACTTTATGTAACAATTCATCAACCGACTCTTTTATATATAAACCTATCTTTATCACTCTTTTTCTCTTTTAGCACGGGTGGAGAGACTCGAACTCCCAGCCAATGGTTTTGGAGACCACTACTCTACCAATTGAGCTACACCCGTTTATACAGCAATAGGAAGGCTCAATGCCTTCCTCTATTGCTGATAAAACTATGTTTTTACTCAATTATTGAAGTAATTTGTCCCGCACCAACTGTTCTTCCACCTTCTCTAATAGCAAATCTCAATCCTTCAGTCATTGCTACTTTATTTATCAATTCAACTGTTATTGTTAAGTTATCTCCTGGCATAACCATTTCAGTCCCATCAGGCAATTGAATCTCTCCTGTTACATCAGTTGTTCTCAAATAAAATTGAGGTCTGTAATTATTATGGAAAGGAGTGTGCCTTCCACCCTCTTCCTTCTTTAAAATATAAACCTCAGCTTTAAACTTAGTATGAGGAGTTACAGATCCTGGTTTACAAATAACCATTCCTCTTCTAATGTCTGATTTCTCAATGCCTCTTAATAAAATACCAACATTATCACCAGCTTCACCTCTATCTAATATTTTTCTAAACATCTCTACACCAGTAATTGTTGAAGCTAATTTCTCAGCTCCCATTCCAATGATATCTACAGCATCTCCAGTATTAGCAACACCTGTTTCGATTCTACCTGTTGCTACAGTACCTCTACCAGTAATTGTAAACACATCTTCTATTGGCATTAAAAATGGTTTTTCATTGTCTCTTACTGGTTCCTCTATATAAGCATCAACTGCATCCATAAGTTCATCAATCTTTCCTACCCATTCCGCTTCACCATTTAATGCTCCAAGTGCTGAACCCGCAATAACAGGAGTATTATCCCCATCATAATCATAAAATGAAAGTAATTCTCTTATTTCCATATCTACCAGTTCAATCAGTTCTTCATCATCTACCATATCTACTTTATTCATAAACACTACCATTCTAGGAATACCAACTTGCCTCCCTAATAAAATATGTTCCCTCGTTTGAGGCATAGGACCATCAGTTGCAGCACACACCAATATTGCTCCATCCATCTGAGCAGCACCTGTTACCATATTTTTTACATAATCCGCGTGTCCTGGACAATCAACATGGGCATAATGCCTATTCCCTGTCTCATACTCAACATGAGCAGTATTAATTGTAATTCCCCTTTCTTTTTCTTCTGGAGCATTATCAATCGAATCAAAAGCTGTTACTTCAGCTAATCCTTTTTCTGACAACACTTTTGTAATTGCTGCAGTTAAAGTTGTTTTCCCATGGTCAACATGACCAATAGTACCAATGTTTAAATGCGGCTTAGTACGATTAAAATTTTCTTTTGCCATTGCTTTGTTTTTTAGTTACTATTTTTACTTATTTTCAATTTACTTCATTTATTTATTCCATGATCAAATCATTCCTTATCAAATAACATTAGAGCCAATGATGGGAATTGAACCCATGACCTCTTCCTTACCAAGGAAACGCTCTACCCCTGAGCTACATCGGCTAAATATAGCTTGAGCGGGAGACGGGATTCGAACCCGCGACCCTCAGCTTGGAAGGCTGATGCTCTACCAACTGAGCTACTTCCGCTTGAAATTCGTGGGGAGAACAGGATTCGAACCTGTGAAGGCTATGCCAACAGATTTACAGTCTGTCCTCGTTGACCGCTTGAGTATCTCCCCAGCTATGTTAGAGCCGATAGAGGGACTCGAACCCACGACCTGCTGATTACAAATCAGCTGCTCTAGCCAACTGAGCTATATCGGCAATCACTCTTCCCTAATTTTCACAAAGAACTATTCCCCTAAAAAGGGGTTGCAAATGTATTAAAGTTTTTTAATTCTACACAAACAATAAAACAGATTTTTTTTAAAAGTTGTTTTACTCTAGTAAATGGCTACTTTTTTTCTTTATTTTTGAGAATTTGTTTTCGTAATGCCTGTAAAACTTGCGTAGTTGACTCTTCAAATGTGTCGGATTTTCTTTTGGCAAAAAATTCAGATCCTGGATATTTTACCTTTATTTCGGTTATTTTGTTAGAATAAGATTCTGGCTTGCTTAATTTCAAAAAAATATCAGTACTAATTATCTTATTATCTAATTTTAATAATTTATTTACTCTTTTTTCAATAAATTCTTGCAAATCGTTATCAAGATGGAAATGAATGGAATGAATATTAATAGTCATAATTTAATGTTTTATGCTCTTGGATGAGCTTGATTGTAAACTGTTTTTAATTTTTCGATAGTATTATGAGTGTAAACCTGTGTGGCGCTCAAATTTGCGTGACCTAAAAGTTCTTTTATAGCATTAATATCCGCACCATTATTAAGCATATGGGTTGCGAATGTGTGCCGTAAAATATGAGGGCTTTTTTTATCTAAAGTAGTAACCATCCCTAAATATTTATTTACTAATCGATACACCTGTTTTGTTGATATTTGTTTCTTTTTATTGGTTGTAAATAAAAATTGGCTTTGTTGAGAGGAAATCAAATCTTTAATTTTTAATAAAACATCAGCCGTAAGAGGAATTAACCTTTCTTTATTTCGTTTTCCTAAAACTAGGATTGTAGAGTTTGAAAAATCTATATTCTTATTTTTAAGATTTATGAGTTCTGACAATCTGATGCCAGTAAAATAAAAAAGCTCTAAAATCAATCTATCTCTTTTGGCTAAAAACCCTTCTCCAAAATTTATTTCTCTTAGCAATTTTTCCATTTTTACCTCTTCAACAAAAACAGCTAATCGCTTTGATGTTTTAGGGGAAATAATTTTTTGCATTGGACTTACTCTTATAACATCTTCTTTTATCAAAAAACGAAAATAAGTTTTAAGAGTAGTGATTTTCCTATTAACAGAACGAGAGGAGATATTAGAATTTAGCAATTTAGCAATCCAATTTCTTACCAATTGAAAGCTAACTTCTTTTGCTAATCTTATATTATATTCAGAAGATAAAAATACTGTAAATTGTTCCAAATCAGTAGAGTATGATGTTATCGTATGAGCGGAATACCGTTTTTCGTACTTTAAATAGTGGAGGAATTTTTTTGTCTGCATTAACTAATTTAAAGATTTATACGAATATAAACAAAAAAAGTGAAGTAACTTTAGAAAAAAGAAATAAAATTTAAGGATTAATAATCTTCTTGAAGAAGTTTCTGAGAGTATGCAGCTTTTAATTTTTGCTCGCGTAAAATTACCGATTTTTTTGTAAATTGTTTTCTAGATCGTAATTGCTTCATAGTGCCCGTTCTCAAGAACTTCTTCTTGAATCTTTTAAGTGCTCTATCAATTTGCTCTCCTTCTTTTACTGGTATTACTAACATATTCTTTTTTTAAATTTGGGCTGCAAAAATATAAATATCTTTACAACTAACAAACATTATCCTATAATTTGTTTTGAAATCACTAACTTTTGTATTTCTGAAGTTCCCTCTCCTATAGTACACAGCTTAGAATCACGATAAAAACGCTCAACTGGAAAGTCCTTAGTGTAGCCATACCCTCCTAGTACTTGCACTGCATCAGTAGCAACTTTTACAGCAACTTCTGATGAGTAATATTTTGCCATAGCCCCTTCTAAAGTCATGCGCTCTCCCCTATTCTTTTTATCAGCAGCATTATAAATAAGTAATTCAGCAGCCTCAATTTCAGTTGCCATGTCAGCTAATTTAAACGCAATTGCCTGAAACTTTGAGATTGCTTGCCCAAACTGATGTCTTTCTTTTGAATATTGCAAAGCCGCTTGATACGCTCCTTTTGCAATTCCTAAACCAAGTGCAGCAATTGAAATTCTACCTCCATCCAGAACTTTCATTGCTTGAATAAATCCATCACCTACATTTCCTAATATATTTTCCTCAGAAACACGACAGTTATCAAAAACAAGTTCAGCAGTTTCAGAAGCACGCATTCCCAATTTATCTTCTTTTTTTCCTGAAGTAAAACCAGGCGTTCCTTTTTCAACAACAAAAGTTGTCATTCCATGCGAATCTCCTTTTTCACCGGTACGCACAATTACAACCGCTATATCTCCTGAAATTGCATGAGTAATAAAATTTTTCGCACCATTAATCACCCATTCATCCCCATCCTTTACTGCTGTAGTTGACATCCCACCAGCATCAGAACCTGTGTTATGCTCGGTTAAACCCCAAGCACCAATCCACTCAGCTGTTGCTAGTTTTGGCAACCATTTTTGTTTTTGCTGCTCATTTCCAAACTGTAAAATATGACCTGTACATAATGAATTATGTGCAGCCATAGAAAGCCCAATAGAAGGATCTAAAATAGAAAGTTGTTCAATTGCTGTTACATATTCAGTATAGGAAAATGCAGAACCGCCATACTCAGTTGGCACTAGCACGCCCATTAATCCTAATTCCCCTAATTTTTTAAAAACTTCTACTGGAAAAGTTTGAGTGTCATCCCACTCACGCACAAAAGGAGTAATGTTTTGCTTTCCGAATTGCTGAATCATATCAGCAATCATTTTTTGATTTTCGTTTGTCTTAAAATCCATCTATTTAATAATCTTTCAGACTAATAATATTGTCTGAATATTGTGTTAATTTTTCTTTTCCATTTAAAAAGTCAAGGGAAACTACAAAAGCAAATCCTGCTACTTTTGCGCCTAATTGTTTGATTAATTCGGCAGCAGCACATGCTGTACCTCCAGTTGCCAACAAATCATCATGTATTAAAATATTCCAGTCTTTTTGGATATCAGATTTATGAATTTCAACTTCTGAAGAACCATACTCTAAATTATACTTATACTTTAAAGTTTCACCTGGTAGCTTACCAACTTTTCTGATAGGCACAAAAGGAATTCCCATTTTGTTTGCCAATAAAAACCCAAATAAAAACCCCCTACTTTCAATGCCAACAATAGCATCCAACTGTATTCCATTTAACTGGCTGATGAAAGCATCAATTATACCATTTGTTAACTGAGCATCCATCAATAAAGGTGTAATATCCTTAAAATTAATACCCTTTTTGGGAAAGTTAGGAACCTCCCGAATTGCTTTGTCTAATTTTTCGCTAATCATGGGTTTTTAAATAGGGTGCAATTTTACGAAATTTTTCTGTGCTAATAGGTCTAATTTTTTGAATGTCTCTTACCTCTTTAAAATTGCCATGTTGCTTGCGGAAATTCACAATCATTTTTGCCTCTTTATAATTTAAGTATGGATGATTGCGTAAATTTTCAATACTTACTGTATTGATATTTATCTTCCTTATATATAATGTGTCAATTGTTGTTTGAGGCTTGATTTTTTCTATTTCTAATTTTTCTAAACCCCAAATTTCAGTGAATTGATTGTAATTTAAAAACCCTCCTAATTCTTCTCGATATTTCAGAATCTGTTTGGCATAAAAAGGACCAATACCTTTAATAGAGATAAGTTTCAGACTATCAGCATTATTGAGTTCTATTATTTGATTTATAGTTGGTGGTTTGTAGTTGTTAATTTGTAGTTTTTTAACTTTTGGAATAACAATATACGCTTTTATTTTATTGTAAAAATCATCACCAATGGCAAAGCATCTTTTCAAATCTTGCTTTTCTTTGAAATAACCACCACTTTTTTGGTAATTCCTCAGTACTTTTATTTTTCCTTCTGACAAACCCAAAGCAAACCAACCTTCATCATTTAAAGTATTTGGATTAAAAGCAAAAAGAGAATCTTTCTTTTGCTCCTTCTGCTTATCATCAGCATATTCTAATTCCCGGATTGCTTTTTCAAAATCGGAAAAATCAGTCTTAGTTTCTTTTTGTAATAAGTGTGAGAATTGATAGAAAACAACTAATAATAACAGTACAAAAGAAAGGAGCAAAATTCCGTTTCGCTCCTTTTTATTGAATGTAAAATAGTTTTTAAATTTATTTATCACTATTTGAATTTCTTAATCGCTCCACTTTTTAATTTATCATAATAAGTATCTAAATCAAAACGAACTTCCTTAGATAAAATTAACAATCCTATAATATTAGGAAACGCCATTGCCAATATCATCATATCAGAAAAATCAAGTACTGCCCCTAACTTTACGGAAGAACCTATCACAATGAAAATAAGAAATAATAACTTGTAAGAATACTCAGAAGTTTTACTTTTTCCGAATAAAAACTCCCAAGATTTAAGACCATAGTACGACCAAGAAATCATAGTAGAGAAAGCAAAAAGGAAAATGGCAACTACCAAAAGGTAAGGAAACCAAGAGAATACAGAACCAAATGCTTTGGAAGTAAGTTGTGCTCCTTCCAAACCTTCTACATTATACATGCCTGTAAAAATAATAACTAAAGCAGTCATAGTACAAATTACAACTGTATCAATAAACGGCTCTAACAATGAAACTATCCCCTCAGAAACAGGTTCGTGAGTTTTAGCAGCTGCATGCGCAATAGAAGCAGAACCAACACCAGCCTCATTTGAAAATGCTGCCCTTCTAAATCCTTGAATCAATACTCCAATCACCCCTCCAAGTGCAGCATCAGGAGCAAAGGCGCCTTTAAAAATAAGTCCAAATACATTCCCAATTTCTGAGATGTTCATTATTATTATAATAAGTGCTGTTCCTACATAAAGTGCTGCCATCAATGGAACAATTTTCTCTGTTACATTTGCAATAGATTTAATTCCTCCAATAATAACAACCCCAACTAAAATTGCTAAAATCAAACCAAACATTGGTCCGTTACCAGCTAAAATTGGGAACTGACCTGAAAGTTGAGCATATGCCTGATTGGCTTGAAACATATTACCGCCACCAAAAGAACCTCCAATGCACAGAATTGCAAAAAGCACAGCCAATACTTTACCAAATCCAGCCATTTTATATTTTGCCAAACCATCTCGCAAATAATACATAGGACCACCAGAAATCTCACCATTGCTATCTTCTTTCCTATATTTAACACCTAAAGTACATTCTACAAATTTTGCTGACATACCTAGCAAACCAGCCACTATCATCCAGAAAGTAGCCCCAGGACCACCAATAGAAATAGCAATAGCTACCCCTGCAATATTACCCAGACCAACAGTTGCTGAAAGTGCAGTTGTTAGCGCTTGAAAGTGAGAAACCTCTCCCTTATCATTCGGATCATCATAATCACCTTTTACCAATTCAACAGCATGTTTAAAACCTCTAATATTGATAAATTTCATTTTAAAGGTAAAATAAATAGCTCCAAAAACCAACCAGATAACAACAATTGGAACATCAGCCCCAACATCAAAACCAAAGAATTTAATTGGATCCCAAAAAATAACGGGAACTAAATAATCATCAACAATAGGCTTAAAGAAACCATCAATAGTTTCACTTAAAGTTTCTGCTTGTGCTGAAGCAAAAGCCATAATCATAGTTGTAAAAAGTAATAATTTTTTCATCATTTTTTGTTGTTTTATTTTATTGTTTTAACCCACCCCTAACCCCT
>JACNLP010000007.1 GCA_014381465.1 Flavobacteriales bacterium
CTCCTCCAAGGAGGAGAATTATTCGCATTTTATCAATTCCCCTCTTGGGAGGGGATTAAGGGGTGGGTAACTATAGTTTACTTCATTTTATTCACAATGAAAGGAATAGAAAAGAGAGATTGGCTTTGCCGAACAAAAAGCGTTTCTTCACACTTGTTCAGGATGATAACATTTTCTCATTGTTACATTCATCAAATTGCTGAATTAATCCATTATCAGTTTTTTTTCTACCGTTCCGTCATCATAAATATAGAAGATAACTTCATTCTTTTTTCCTTTTGTATTTCTCCCTAAAATATCTGTTATTTTTACAAGATTCTTGTCTCCTATGTTTTCCTTAATTCCATTAGGTAGATTATCAAAAAGAATGAATGTAGTATCGGATATACAACCATTATTATCGGTAATAATAAGCCAAAAAGTACCATTTTGAGTTGGCGAAATTGTGGAAGCAGTTTCTCCACTACTCCATAAATAGGAAAAAGGCATAGTTCCCCCTGATACAACACCATCTAAATCGTTTACATTTTGTTGTATTTGTCCAATGAGAATTGATGGCTCAGTTACAATATTGGTAACTGACAATATGCAAGCATTGTTATCAGTAATGGTACAAACAAAAGTGCCTACGCATAAAGCATTTGGGTTGGCTCCATTCCAGTTTTGACTATAATTTGGCGTACCTCCACTTATAGAAATTTGAATACTTCCATCACAATCGCCATGGCAACTTACATTCGTAATTGTGCTATTTGCTGATAAAGGAAAAGGCTCTGTTAAACTTACAAGTCTATTTGTAAGGCAGGCGTTTGCATCCATTATAACTACATTATAATTTCCAGGTAAAAGTGCAGAAAACTGATTGTTATTTTGGAAGGTTGCTCCATTATCTATTGAATATTGGAAAGGAATTTGCCCCCCCGAAACAACATTTAAAGTAATACTTCCATCATTTGCTCCATTACACGAAATATCGCTTGAGTTAAAAGTAAAATTAACAGAATCATTTTGAAAAATAAATATACTATCAGAAATACTACAACCATTTGTATCGGTTATAGTTATTGTAGAAAGTCCGGCAGAAAGAACAGCAGATTGTGTAGTAGAATTATTACTCCAATTATATAAATAAGGAGCTACTCCACCATATGGATAAGCAGAAGCAATGCTTGTACCTCCATAGCACAAAATAGTATCGGAAGAAACGCTTAAGGATAAAACAGCTGGTTCTAAAATATTTATTGTTCCATTTTCAGTGCAATTATTATCATCTGTAAGGATTAAATTATAATTACCGGCACACAAATTATTTATATTCATAGAGTTGGAAATAAAAGTACCATTATCGTACCAACTTATAGAATAGGGAGCTGAACCACCAACAATATTTGTAGAAATTATTCCATTACAATCTCCACCACAAAGCACATCAGTAGCCATTGCATTTGCATTTATTATATTTGGTTCAGTAATAACAACCGAATCAGAAATAATACAAGAAGTATTACTTATTACTACAATATATGTTCCAGCTGAAAGAGAATTTGGATTTGCTGTTCCCCAGTCAATTGTATAAGGGGGTTGTGGTCCGCTTAGTTGAACAGTTGCACTGCCATCATTTCCTCCATTGCAACTTACATTTGTTGAGTTAATATTGATATTTATAAAGCATGGCGGATAAAGTGTAGCATCTAAAACTACCATTACACCATTTGTTAAAACTGCTTGCAAAGTATCAGAAATATATCCATTTTTTGAAAATACCACTAAGTAAGTTCCAGAATCGACAACTGCCGTTTGATAATTTCCTACAATATTAGTTTGTGCAGATGTTGTAGTGCTTAAAATTGTAACATCAGCAGTAGAAATATTATTTCCATTTGTACCATCTGTTACATTTCCCATTAAATAGCAAGCTTGTTGAAAATCTCTGCCATAAATGTTTAAGATTCCTTTTCCATTATCACTATCTCTATCGGATGAAATAATATTTCCAGAAGAAAGAAAAGGATAAGTACCCCAACAACCATTAAAACCATTTCCACTTCCCGCATAAGAATCGTAATAAGCTACTTGAATCATGTGGTTAGGATAGGTAATATCATGCACAGTTGTTCCATCTCTGTAATAAGAGGTAATTAAAAAATTACCATCTACATGGGTATTATGAGGTATAGAATTAGAACCAGGATTCGATTGAATTCTATCTACCTCCTGAATATTGTTTAAATTTGAAATATCATAAGCTGCTAGGTAAGCATCCGACTGCTCATCAGTAGTAAACACATAATTTCCATCATCAGAAACCCAAGCGTTATGAGTAAAATTATTTGGTGTAGCATGTTGCCCAATTGTTTGAGGATTAGCTTTATTACTTACATCTACAATATACACTTCACCCTCATATATACAACCAGCATACATGGTGTCTCCTCTTGTCATTCCATCATGAATATAAAAATCATTCCACTCTCCTAAGTATACAGGATTTGTAGGATTAGCATTTACATCTAAAAAAATAGCACCATCAGGTGGAGAAGGAAATCCATTTGGATTTGATGCTCCAAAAATATAAGCAACTCCATTTTCATCAATATATAAATTATGAGCTGATGTGAAACTTATTGTAGCAGCTGTATTTGGATTATTAAATTGAGTAACATGCCAATAAGTGTTTCCCGTCATATCGGTTAAGTCAATTATTAACAAACCTGCATTGGCTTCTGTAGTAATATAGGCGTAATTTCCCCAAGTTTTAATATCCCTCCAAGTAGAGCTAATATCAGAAATAAAAAACTCTTCAAAAGGAGAAGCTGGATTTGTAACATCAACACAAGAAAATCCATTTTCAAGTCCTACCAAAGCATATTCATTTCCTAGACTATCTTCCCAACCCCAAATATCACTACAATTTGTAGTAGGATAACTTAAAGACCCTAACAAACTCATATTCCAACCGCTTTGGGCAGAAATGTAAAAAGGAATTAAAAAGAAAAGGGTAATTAGTTTTTTCATAATTGCATGTTTTAATTTTTCCAAAGATAGAAAAAAAAGTCGGGATGAGAGGATTCGAACCTCCGATCTCTGGTCCCCCAGACCAGCACTTTAACCGGACTAAGCTACATCCCGAATTTTGCAAACAAAATATAATAGCTGAACAATTTAATCGTTTACATTTGCAAAATTATTATTCTTTTTAACTTACAAACAAATGAAAAGAAATTTTCTACTACTGTTTTTCTGCTTTTATTCTTTACTGGTTTTTTCTCAGAATAAATACACCATTTCTGGCTATGTGCAGGACGGCTCATCTGGTGAAAACTTAATAGGTGTTTCTATTTATGACAACAAAACTTTTAAAGGCACTACAACCAACAATTATGGTTTTTACTCCTTAACACTAACTCAGGGAAAACACACCATAGTGTTTTCTTTTATGGGCATGCACAATCAGGAGTTTGAAATCAACCTCATCAAAAATACCAAACACAATATTGAATTAGCATCAGAAAGTATTCTCACTGAGGAAATAAATGTTTCGGCAGAACGGACTAAAAATATAGAAAGCACAAAGGTAAGCCAAGTAAAATTGGATGTGCAAAAAGTAAAACAAATGCCTGCCATCATGGGAGAAGTGGATATTCTAAAAACCATACAATTACTCCCAGGCGTACAATCAGCAGGAGAGGGAAATGCGGGTTTTTATGTAAGAGGTGGCGGCCCTGACCACAACCTCATTCTATTGGATGAAGCCACTGTGTATAATGCTTCTCATTTGTTTGGGTTTTTCTCCGTATTTAATGCAGATGCCATTAAGGATATTAACCTAATAAAAGGAGGAATGCCCGCACAATATGGAGGCCGATTGGCTTCTGTTTTGGACATCAGTATGAAAGATGGAAACAACCAAAAATTTGGTGCAGAAGGCGGCATTGGGATTATTTCTTCTCGCCTTACTTTGGAAGGTCCAATAGTTAAAAACAAATCCTCCTTTATTGTTTCTGGCAGAAGAACTTATATCGATATATTGTCCAAGCCATTTTTAAGTGAAAGTGCCCGTGAAAATGGCTATTATTTTTATGACCTTACCGCCAAAGCAAATTATAAGTTTTCTGATAAGGATCGCCTTTATTTGAGCGGTTATTTTGGTAAAGATATTTTTAATTTTGGATCGCCTAATGGGGGATTTGGTATTGAAATTCCTTGGGGAAATACCACCACTTCATTAAGGTGGAATCATTTATTTAACGATAAATTATTCTTAAATACTTCTATTATTTATTCTGATTATTTATTTGAATTGGGCGTAGAACAAAGCCAATTTGAATTCAAATTATCAACACAAGTTACGGACTGGAATACCAAATTTGATTTTACTTATTTGCCTAATATTAGGCACAATATTAAATTTGGTATACAATATACTTTCCATACTTTTATACCGGCAAGTGTAAGCGGACAATCTGGGGAAGTAAGTTTTAGCCCAGCAACAATTTTTAAACAATATGCCAATGAAGGGTCCCTTTATTTTTCGGATGATTATGAACTTACCGACAGAATCAAACTAAATTTTGGCGGCCGATTTACCGCTTTTCAGCATGGCGGACACATTGCCGTAAAAGATATGATTACTAATGAATTCAAGCAAAATAAAGAAGATCAGTACCGGCATTTTGAACCAAGACTTTCGGCAAGATACAGTATCAACCCAACTACATCATTGAAAAGTTCCTACACTAAAAATTACCAATATATTCATTTGGCATCTTTGGGTGGCATGTCCATGCCAATGGATTTGTGGCTGCCCTCTTCTGCTATTATTCAGCCCACAAAAGGCGTGCAATACACCACAGGAATTTTCAAAAATTTTAAGAACAATAGCATAGAAACCTCTATTGAACTCTATTATAAAGACATGGAAAACTTGATTGAGTATAAGGAAGGGGCTTTCCCAGAGGACAATGCCAATGGTTCGCAAGACGAACTCCTTACTTTTGGTGATGGACAATCCTATGGAGCAGAGTTTTTTGTGAAAAAATCAGTGGGTAAAACTACCGGTTGGCTTGGCTACACTCATTCCTATACTTTCCGTACTTTCCCAGATGTAAATGAAGGAGATCCTTATCCTGCCAAGTACGATAGACGGCATGATTTTTCGGCTGTTGCTACTCATCAATTAAATGATAAATGGACCTTTTCCTCTGTGTTTGTATATGCTACCGGTAGCGCCATTACAATCCCTATTGAGCGCTATGTGATTGATGGAAATATTTACACAGAATTCACCACTAAAAATGGTTATAGAATGGATGCTTACCACCGTTTGGATATATCGGCCACTTATACGCCAAAGCCACACAAAAAATATAAATCTTCCTGGAATTTCTCTGTTTACAATGTCTATAATCGTTTGAACCCCTATTTTATTTATTTGGATATTGAAGGGGATGGATCTTTGGAAGAAGGGGGGCTTACCCCTACTGCCACACAAGTTTCACTTTTCCCAATAATACCATCAGTAACATGGAATTTTAAGTTTTAAAAAATGAGAAAAATACTAACCATATCCCTTGTCTTTTTCTTTCTTTCTTGCGAGAAGGAAATACAATTAGACATCCCAAATGCTGGCAAGGAAATTGTGGTTCAAGCCATGATTCAAGAGGGTTATCCTCCTATTGTACAACTTACTTGGAGCGATTCCTATTTTGCCACTATCGATTCCAATTCCTATAATGAGATGTTTATTAGTGGGGCAGAAATTACCATTTACAATCAGGATAAAACTTCCTCAATTTCTTTGGATGAAATTAGTGCGCTAATTCCTGAACTTCCACCAGGACTTTATACCAATTTAAATGCAATAAATCAACCGAATTATCCTTATTCCAACTTTTTTTCAGAAGGCGAGAAGTATCATCTAAAAGTTATTTTTCAGGGAGATACTCTAACGGCAAACACTTCTATTCCAAATGCCACTCCATTGGATAGCCTTTGGTTTGTTCCAGATGATAGATATCCTGAATATGGAGATTTTTACGCTTATTATGATGACCCTGATACTATGGGGAATAATGTCATGTTTGAGCACAAAAGGATTGCTCACTTTTCATTAAATGAAAAAAAGAATGTGCCCGATTTTATGTTTATTAAAGCATATGGTGCAGTGCGAAATGATTTTGAAGGATTAAACGGCATGGGTTTTGAAACATTTTTTGAAAGAGGAGAAGGGAAAAATTTTGGGAATGATGATATTCATTTTAAAGACCCAAACTTTGCTAATTTCCAAATGGCTTATACCAATGATACGGTTGGAGAAGTATTTGCTGATATTATCCTTTTACGATTTAGCCAATTGGATAAAGCCTCTTTTGAGTTTTGGCGTTCGGTTATTGCACAGGATGTAATGAATTCAAACCCTTTTGCTGAGCCCATGAATTTAAAATCGAATATCAATGGCGGATTAGGCGTATTTGAAGGTAAAGCAGCAATTTACTACAAACTAATTGCCAAAGAAGATACTACTTTCACACAGAGATACTATCCTAATATTTGGGAGATTTTATAATATTATCTTTATGTTGAAAAAATCTAATTGAATATTTATATTTGCTGTCTTTAAATAAATAAAAAATGACTGAAGAAATAGAAAAAATTGAATGCCTAATTATTGGCTCTGGACCTGCTGGATATACAGCAGCCATTTATGCTGCAAGAGCCGACATGAACCCTGTAGTAATTCAAGGATTACAACCAGGAGGACAGCTTACCACAACTACTGATGTGGATAATT
>JACNLP010000017.1 GCA_014381465.1 Flavobacteriales bacterium
TTTAATTAAAACAAAAAAGAACTCGCTTGATTCTAGAACCATTTTGTCATATAGTGTTAAGTTGACAGAAATTGCATTATAATCTGTTGATTCAGAAGATATAATTTTTAGAAGACTAGATTTTCCAACACCTCTATCTCCAGAAATTATAAAGCTTTTACTTTGATTTGATATTGAGTTTCTTTTCAGTTGGTCTTTGATTCTTTTTAATAAAGTTAAATGTTTCTCTCCTACAAATAATTCTCTATTTCCTAATATTGTTCTATGAAACGGATTCGGATGTTTAAATAATGACATAAATTTTAGTTTTAATTTCTTTAATTAAGTTTTTATTAGAGTTGTAAAATCTTCTTAATTCAATTTTTGAGTCAGACTTACTATAAGTTAGCATGTATGAATGAATTAAGTGCGATAATTTTTCAATGTCAATGTCAAGTTCTTCTAATGTTATTAAATGTGATGTGTTTTTAAAAATTTCAGTCTTAAATTCAGTTATATTATGAAAGTTTTCAATTTTTTCTAAGTTATTTGAAATGATATCTAAAATGTTTTCATGATTTTGAAGTTCAATTAATTCGTCAAAATCAACTAAGGCATTTGTGACAATAGTATATACACCCTCTACAATGCTAAGTTCTCTTTTGTTAATAATTCTTGAATGGGCAATTTTATTTCTAATAGGAAATAAAATTTCTAAGTTTTTCGAAATAGCTTCAATTTTAGATTGATCTAAATTTGGAAATAATTTTTTATTTTGTTTCATATTTAGGATGATAGATAAATCTGTAAATAGAATAAAATATAATTCATGAATATATTTTCCGCCTGTCCATTCTTTAATTGTTTTGCTTTTGGTTGATTTTATAGATTGAATCATTTGATTTGATAGTGGACCTTTACCGCTATTATCACTGACCCATTCCTTAGTTGGGAATCGTTTGTTAAATGTTTTGATAAGAAATTCTCTTAAAGAAATCTCTATCTCAGCAAGCATTTTATATGCTTTAATATTATTTTCTAACATATAATTCAAATTTATGCTAAATTAGTAATATAACTTATATTTTGTAATTTTTGTTAATTTGATATTATAATTCTTACTAATAAAAGCATCTACTACCTAGTATTACTAAGTTTCCTTGTGTATCTAATTGTAATTGCGTGTTTACGCGCGTAAAGCACGGGTATTTATCTAGTAGGCAATTAAAAATACTAATTTATTTACTAGTAATTTATTATTTTAAAACACAATTAATTATATTTTATAAAATATGCTCTTGCTCATTTTTAGGCCGAATAACCACTGCTAAAGTAGTATGATTTCCATTCAGTTTTTTTTTAAGTTTTGGCTCTATAATTTGCGGGAAATTATTTCGACTAAATAAACGATATTAACTTCTTAAACGAATTAGAAATTTCTTGTTCTGTAGGAATTTTTCTGTACGCTAAAGTTGATAATTCATTCTCGTATTTTTTCTTTAGTTTTTTCCAACAGCCATCAAAGTCAATAAGAAGAGGGGAGTTGTTTAAATCTTTTTGATCCCAGTTGTTTGGTTCGTCAAATATTAGTTTGTCATGTGTTACTAATTGGTGGAAACTGTCCTTAAATCGATCTGATTCTACAAAACGAATACAATCATCATCTTGCATTAAAAAATATAAGTCGTAAAAATGTCGAATTTTGGAAGATATACCAGAAATATAATCTTCACTAAATGAAAAGCGTATCAATGACGCTAGTTTTTCCTGTAAGGTCTGTTCCTTGCTCAATACATTTATTGAGAATGGTTGCAGTTGAAATTTATTAATATACTCATCTTCTTTTAATTCATAAAGTAAGTCATATATAAAGCTTGTAATGCTTAGCTGGTTAAACGGAAAGGGATTGGAAAAGGCATTTACTTCAACTATTAATTTATTTGCTTCATTCCTTGTTAAAATTGTTTTGTACTCAAATAATGACTTACGAAATTGAGAGCCTTTGCTTGTTACTCCTTCAACATTTATTTCTGTAAGACCAATTGTAATCTCTTTTTCAACTGAGCGAATTAATGTTTTGACAGCATTATTACTTTTTCCGTCTTCATTGATAACAGCAATATCTACATCCTCAGAAAATCTATCAATTAAGTTATATCCTTTGGATAGGGAAGTACCACCTTTAAAAACTACTTGATTTAAATATTTGCTTTTGGATAGTTTAAATAAAACATAAGAAATCCAATAATCCTTTTCTACAAAAACTTCACTCATTTCTTTCTTATTAGCTACTGCTAAAATTAATTCCTTAAATAATTTCTTGTTTTCGTGTAATTTCATTTAATATTCCAGCTTTTAAGTGTTGGTAAGGTTTTCTCAGTAATATTGTACTTGTAAGTTGATATTTTATTTAGAGATTTTTTCAATATCTCTAATGCAGATTTTTTGTTTTCTTTTTCTAATAATGCTCCTAAAAGAGCTTGTGTTGATGGAGGATATTTTAAGGCTAGTTTAGCTATCCTTTCCGTTTCCTTATTGTTTAGTTTTTTAAGTATTGATAATAGCCTTATACAGGATAAATCAACAGTAGTATCAGGTATTTTCTTTATTAATCGGATTGCATCTAAAATCCTCAATAATGGAATGTTTTCTTTTGTAATTGTATTTTTCTGTTTTATAAAAGAAATACTGAATCGTCCTCTTTTAATACTTGCTTTCGAATCATTTCTTCCTATTTGAATTATTGAGCTTATTTGGGTTGTTAGTCCTAAAACATTAAAATATCCCATTCCTGTGGTATAACCGATAAGCTTCCCATTTTCCTCTAATAAATCTTTTACTATCTGATATTGTTCAGGCACAACATCTCCAAATTTTGTTTCCTGTTGCTTGTAATATTTACCTTTTGATAATTTAATTATTTCACCAGAAATCACCATTCGATTTAAACACTTGATGATAGTTCCTTGAAGGTTCACATCAGAAGTAAAATCCTTGTAGGTGAAAACATAACTATTTTCAAGTTTAGCTATCTTATTGCGGATGTTATCTGATGTATTCATGATTTGTAAAATATTTGCAAATATATACAATTGTCTTGTTTTTTGGTTAATAAACTGGACAATTTATTAGTCATCAGTTCCGATAACCGCCTCTAAAGCACTATCAGTTTCTCTATTCATGAAGCTTTGCTGATAGTTTATAGTAGTTGTAATGTCGCTATGTCTATAAAGTTTCTGTAGCATCTGTACTGGAATCTTATCTCCTGAAATGATTCCAAAAGAATGCCGTGCAATATGACAACTTAAAGTTTTAGTGATTCCTGCTTTTTTAGCAATTTTTTTCAACCATTTATTGTATTTGCTTTTAGCTGAAGTTAGTTTCCTGTAAATATCCTTATTGTCAGTTATATCAGCTTTATTAAGTTCTGGCAATACAAAGGTGTCTAATTTATTTTTTCTAACCTTATACAGGTTTATAATGCGTTCAGCCTTAGATGTAATCTTAACTGAGCCTACTTTATTGTTTTTTCCCATTTTATAATAGAGTCTACCATCATTTAAATCGCTCCATTTAATTCTTAACACATCTGATATTCTTGCGCCTGCAAGATAAAATGATAGTAGAAATGAATTTCTGGCATTCCACTGAGTTGTTCCTTCTTCTAATTCACAATCCTCTAACAGTTTTATTTCATCAAGATTTAATCCAATTTTTTGGCTGTCAGGAAACTTTATCCTTACTCCATTTTCTCCAAAAGGGTAGAGGTTAGCATCAGCTATTCCTTCTCTAATGGCTCTATTGTAAAGTGTTCTTACTAAAATAAGGTGATTGACAGCAGTTCTCTCAGCTAACTTTACCTTAGTAAGAAGGTAAGTTTTGTATTTTTTAATATTAGTTACTGTGAGTTTATCAAATGTAGCATTTTCTCCAAAAAAGGATAGAAGGTGTCTTATTCTGGATTTTTCAGAGCTAACTCGAGTATATTTTTCTAATGCAATAAGTTCATTGTAAAATTCATCACACATAGCTTTAATAGTGTAATTCCTTATGACTTTATCAAACAATCTTGCTTTTACTTCTTCAATGTCAAATGATTTTTTCTTTTCTTGTATTTGGATAAGATAGACTTCAACCAAATTTATTTTATGAGTAATGAAGTTATTTATTCTAACTGAGTTTTCATAAGATTTTCTAACCCTATTATTTTTGGCATCCCAATATTTTGGGTCAATATCAATTCCTAAAGTAACATATCGAGCATTCCTATTTACGGTAATTCTAATTTCAATAGGAATTTTCCCAGATTTTTTTACTTTTGCTTTTCTTGTAATTGCTTTTACATACCCCATTTTATTCTTGTTTAAAAAAGTCAAACAATAGTACAACATTTTGCGTTTAAAACCACTTAAATACGATTAAATGCAATTTCAGGTTGTTAGTTACTAGGTTTATATTCAGTTGTTTATAGCGTTTTTTGAGTTTTAATTTTCATATTCATAACCCTGAGGTCGGGAGTTCAAATCTCCCTCACGCTACTAGATATAGAAGGCCCTTTAGGGTCTTTTTTTATTTAATAACTTTTCTATTTTTTGTTAATAATTCTATTTTAGATACATCATTTAAAAGCGTAATTGATTGTACTTTTATCGAATATTAAAAATTAGAAGAAAAACTTACATCAAATGGCAAAAATTATAGCAATTGCAAACCAAAAAGGAGGCGTTGGCAAAACCACAACTGCAATGAATTTAGCAGCAGGCTTAGGGGTTCTTGAACAAAAAGTACTTTTAGTAGATGCGGATCCACAAACCAATGCTACTTCTGGTGTTGGGCACGACCCAAAAAATATAAAAGAAGGAATTTATGAATGTTTGCTTGGAAAAGCAAAAGCAAAAGATATAATCTTGGAAACAAAAACGCCTAATCTCTATCTTTTACCATCTCATATCGATTTAATTGGAGCTGAACTTGAGTTAGTAAATTTGCCAAATAGAGAAAATATGATGAGAGAGGTACTTGCAGAGGTTTCACCTGATTACGATTATATTATTATTGATTGCGCTCCGTCACTTGGCTTAATTACACTAAATTCTCTTACTGCATGCGATTCTGTTATTATCCCTATTCAGTGTGAATATTTTGCTTTAGAGGGCTTGGGAAAACTGCTAAATACTATTAAAATTGTACAACAAAGGTTAAATATAAATCTTGTAATTGAGGGGTTACTTCTTACCATGTATGATACTCGATTGCGACTTTCCAACCAAGTAGTGGAAGAAGTGAAAAAACATTTTCAGGACATGGTTTTTAAAACCATTATCCACCGAAATGTTCGGCTTGGCGAATCGCCATCTTATGGAGAAACAATAATTATGCATGATGCAACAAGTAAAGGAGCGATAAATTACTTAAATTTGGCAAATGAACTATTGCAAAAACAAATGAAAACCAAATCTGAAACACAAGAATTGATTCAAGATAATGAATAAAAAACAAAATGGCTTAGGAAAAGGATTAGGAGCAATACTCCCAATTGCAGAAAAATTTGTAGAGATTCCCCTTTCCAATATTCAGGCTAATCCTTTTCAGCCCAGAAAAAAGTTTAATCAACAAGCATTAGAAGAATTAGCTTCATCCATAAAAGAATTAGGAATAATTCAGCCTATTACAGTTCGTAAATTGGGTTTTGAAAAATATCAACTTATTTCAGGAGAAAGAAGATTTAGAGCATCACAAGTGGCAGGACTTATAAAAATTCCAGCTTTTGTGAAGGTTGCAGATGATAAAGAAATGCTTGAAATGGCTTTAGTAGAGAATATTCAAAGGATAGATTTGAACCCTATTGAAGTGGCTTTAAGTTATAAAAGATTGATAGAAGAATGTAACTTAACACAGGAAGAATGTAGCGAAAGAGTAGGGAAAAATAGAACAACTATTACTAATTTTTTACGCATTTTAAAACTACCAGAGCAAGTGCAAGTTGGATTGCAAAATCAGAAGATTAGTATGGGGCATGCAAGGGCTTTACTATCATTAAAAGATAAACAATCACAAATTAATTTGTTTCATGATATAGTTGAAAATGGTGCTTCAGTTCGTGAAGTAGAGCAAATGGTAAGAGACTTTGCTGAAACAGATTACAAAAGAACATCAAAGGATAAAAAAGTGAGAATAGTAAACCCATTACCCTTTGACAAGCAAAGAAAAATGCATGAGTTGTCTAACTATTTAGATAGAGAAGTTCAGCTAAAAACAAACAAAAAAGGAAAAGGGAAATTGATTATTCCTTTTTCCTCTGATGAAGATTTTGAAGAGATTCTCTCCCTTATTAAAAGTAATTCTTGATATTTTTAAAACAAATAATTCTGATTATTTTTTGCATCTTTCCCCTTTTGCAGGTAAAAGCTCAGGATTTATCTAAGCCAATTCATTCCCCAAAAAAAGCTGCACTTTTATCGGCTGTACTCCCAGGACTTGGACAAATTTACAATAAGAAATATTGGAAAGTACCTATTATTTATGGAGGATTGCTTACTTCCGCATATTATATAAATGATAATAATATTCAGTATCAGCAATATAAAAAAGCATATTTATTAAGGATTGATAACAACCCTAATACTATTGATGATTTTGTAAGCGATTATAGTAGTCGCGACTTACTTATTTTAAAAGATTTTTATAGGAGAAATAGAGAAATATCTATCCTTATTTTTACAGGGGTTTATATCTTAAATATTGTAGATGCTTCTGTTGATGCACATCTTTTTTACTATGATGTCTCTAATGATATTTCCTTACATTTTTTACCAATCTCAACTGCTCATTTTAATGGATTTAGTTTAACAATAAATTTATAAATTTGCCAGATGAATATTGCAATTTTAGGAAATGGAAAAATGGGGAAGCGCATTAGCGAACTCGCCAAAGAAAAAGGACATACTATTGTTGCAGTTTCATCATCAGAAAATCCTGCACATACTTTGGATTTAATCACAGCTGATGTTGCCATAGATTTTAGCACGCCTAAGTCCGCTTTTAAAAATATTGCTCATGCAATAAACAGTGGAATACCTGTTGTTTCTGGCACTACTGGCTGGCTTAGTAAATTGGAAGAAATAGAAAAACTTTGTACAGAGAAAGAGGGCGCTTTTCTGTATGCTTCTAATTTTAGTTTAGGGATGAACATCTTCTTTCAACTTAATAAGCAATTGGCAACACTGATGAAAAATCAGGATTATGAAAGTAATATTCATGAAATTCATCATACCAAAAAATTAGATTCACCAAGCGGAACTGCAATTACACTAAGTGAGCAAACAAAGGAAATATCAAATATCAGACCTATAATTACTGCTGATAGAATTGATGATACTCCAGGAACACATATTATAAGTTACACATCAGGAGTTGATGAAATAGAAATAAAACACACGGCTAAAAACCGTGATGGATTCGCAATGGGAGCAATAATTGCTGCTGAGTGGATTATTGGAAAGAAAGGTATTTTCAGTATGAATGATGTACTGCAAATACAATAAAAAAGAAATAAAGCGTTAAAAAAACATGAAAAATATCAAAGAAATATTAGGAACCTACTTCACTATTGTGATGTTTCTCCTTTTTACAATCGCATGGACTATATTTGTAAATGCAATAGATGGAGAATGGCTTTATTTTATTCCACTTTTTGTGGGCGATCATCTTTTTTGGCATACTTTTAATTATACTTTTTGGAAAAAAAGAGAAAAGAAACCTAAAAAGCAGAAGAGCGAACTCAGAAGCTGGTTTGACGCAATCCTTTTTGCCGTAATTGCAGCAACTATTTTACGCACCTTTTTAATTGAAGCATACACTATTCCTACTTCCTCAATGGAAAAATCATTACTCATTGGGGATTTTCTTTTTGTAAGTAAAATAAGTTATGGGCCTAGAGTTCCGATAACACCTCTTGCTTTTCCGCTTGTGCACCATACCATGCCATTTTTTGGTGGAAAATCATATTCTGAAAGTGTAAAATTGCCTTACCACAGAATGAAGGGATTAAGTGATGCAAATAAAAACTCATCAATTGGAGTTGAACGAAACGATTGTGTGGTATTTAATTGGCCAGCCGAAACCCTTGGACGACCAATCGACAAAAAAGAAAATTACATTAAAAGATGTGTAGGGCTTCCAGGTGATAAGATTGAAGTAATTGATGGACAACTAATGGTAAATGACGCTCTCCAAGAAGAATTTGAGGGTATGAAAAATCAATTTCAGTATACTGTCAAAACAAAAGGAACTGGCCTGAATCCTAAAATATTATATGAAAAATACGACATCACAGAGGGCGGTTATGGCAGGAATCAAAATGAATATATGCTTACTCTTACCAATAAAAGTAGAGATGCAATTGCTACTTTTCCGAATGTAGAATCAATTTCTAAAAGAGTAAAAGAAAAAAATAAATTTGAAGAATACATCTATCCGCATAGCAAGAATTTTTCTTGGAATGAAGATAATTATGGTCCTCTTATTATTCCAAAAGCAGGAATCACAATTAACTTAACAACTGAAAATCTTCCACTTTATAAAGATATAATTGAAAGATATGAGGGAAATACTTTAAAAGTGGTTGGAGGAGAAATTGTCATTAATAAAGAGGTTGCAACTTCTTACACTTTTAAAATGAACTATTATTGGCTAATGGGTGATAATAGGCACAATTCTGCTGACTCTCGTTTTTGGGGGTTTGTACCGGAAAATCATATTGTTGGTAAGGCCCTTTTTATTTGGATGAGTTGGGATAAAAACGCCAAAGGATTGAAAAAGGTAAGATGGAATCGTTTGTTTGATGGAGTCAAATAATCAATATCTACTGCTAATATCTTATTTGGCTCCTATTGGATATTATGCCATTTTACTACAAAACTCAAATTGTGAAATTGAACAATACGAACACTTTGTAAAACAGAGTATCCGCAACAGATGCGATATTTATGGTGCAAATGGCAAGCTGACTTTAAGCATCCCAAAACAAAGAAAAGCAAGTTCCAAAACCTTAATAAAAGATATAAAAATAGCATACAATCACCCTTGGCAAAAAGAGCATTGGAAATCCATTTGCAGTGCTTATCGCTCCTCCGCTTATTTTGAATTTTATGAAGATTTATTTGTTCCATTTTATGAAAAAAATGAAACTTTTCTTTTAGATTTTAATCTGAAATTACAAGAAGTGGTGTTTAAATGTTTGCAAATAAAGGATTCTTCTACGCTTACAAAATCCTACCAAAAGAAAATCTTAAAAAACGATTTTAGAAACTCCATATTTGAAATAAAAAACACTCTAAAATACCATCAAGTTTTTGAGGACAAATGTGGCTTTATTCCTAACCTATCTATTATTGATTTACTCTTTAATTTAGGACCTGAGAGCAGTCAATACCTGCTCAATATCAAAATGTAGCAATACCCTAATGTAGCAATTGTCAAAAATCAAATCTCTAAAAACTAGTAACTAACAACTAAAAACTAGCAACTATTAGTATTTTTGACAAAATTTTACAAAATGGCAGATTTAGAATTCAATAAGAATGACGATAGTTTGAGATTATTAATCTCAGAGATGAAAAGAAAGCATGCGCTAATTGCTTTGGGTGGGGGTAAAAAGAAAATTGAAAAGCAACATGCAAAAGGAAAATTTACTGCCAGAGAGCGTATTGAATACTTAAAAGACACGGATGCTAACTTCTTAGAAATTGGTGCTTTTGTAGGAGAAGGAATGTATGCCGAATATGGCGGATGTCCATCAGGAGGTGTTGTTGCCGGCATCACTTATGTAACAGGAAAACAATGTATTGTTGTTGCCAATGATGCTACTGTAAAAGCAGGAGCTTGGTTCCCTATTACAGCAAAAAAGAATTTGCGTTTGCAAGAAATTGCAATGGAAAACAGATTGCCAATTATCTACTTGGTAGATTCTGCTGGAGTATTTTTACCTATGCAAGACGAAATTTTTCCTGACAAAGAACACTTTGGGAGAATGTTCCGAAATAATGCCCGCATGAGTTCTATGGGAATTACTCAAATTGCTGCCGTTATGGGCGCTTGTGTTGCGGGTGGTGCTTACCTCCCAATCATGAGTGATGAAGCATTAATTGTAGATAAAACAGGAAGTATATTTTTGGCAGGTAGTTACCTTGTAAAAGCTGCTATTGGAGAGAGTATTGATAACGAAACTTTGGGTGGCGCTACTACCCATTGTGAGATTTCAGGCGTTACAGATTACAAAGCAAAAGATGACAAAGATGCTTTGGATAAAATCCGAAATATAATGGATAAAATGGGGGATTCTGAAAAAGCAGGATTCAACAGAAAAGAAGCTAAAAAACCTAAGGAGGACGAAAAAGAAATTTACGGAATTCTGCCAAGAGATAGAGCAAAACCTTACAACATTAAAGACATCATTTCTCGACTAGTTGATGATTCTGATTTTGAAGAATACAAGGAAGGATACGGACAATCCATAGTATGTGGATATGCCAGAGTAGATGGATGGGCAGTAGGAATTGTTGCCAATCAAAGAGAAATGATTAAAACCAAAAAAGGAGAAATGCAATTCGGTGGAGTTATCTATTCTGACTCAGCAGACAAAGCAGCTCGTTTTATTGCCAATTGTAACCAAAAGAAAATACCATTGGTATTCTTACAAGATGTTACTGGATTTATGGTCGGTTCCAGATCCGAACATGGTGGAATCATAAAAGATGGTGCCAAAATGGTAAATGCTATGGCTAATTCTGTAGTTCCTAAATTCACTATTATTATTGGAAATTCCTATGGTGCAGGTAACTATGCCATGTGTGGTAAAGCTTATGACCCAAGACTAATTGTTGCTTGGCCAACTGCTCAACTTGCTGTAATGGGAGGCGCACAAGCTGCTAAAGTTTTATTACAGATTGAAAAAGCAGGACTTAAATCTAGAGGAGAAGAAATTGACAAAAAAGCAGAAGCAAAATTATTAAAAACTATTACGGATAGATATGATGCACAAACCTCTCCTTATTATGCTGCTTCTCGTTTATGGACAGACGCAATTATCGATCCGCTAGAAACGCGCAAAGTAATTTCTATGGGAATTGAAGCTGCAAACAATGCACCTATAAAAGAAGCTTATAATCCTGGAGTGATACAATCATAGATTTATTCTAAAATTATCCTTTTTTCTACAACTCCACCTTCATAGATATAAAATAAAGGCATATTTTTCTTTGGGAATGTTTCTCTTCCTAGCACATCTACTATTTTTAATAACTTCTTTTTTACTATTTCTGATGGAAAAGGAATAATTGAAGTGGATAAAGAGGAAATAGCAACATTAAGAGAATAAGGAAATAATACAATATTTGTACTAGATGTATCTTTCCTCATTTTAATGTAAGATATACTATCTATGGTAGAAAATAGAGAATCTGAAGTCCATTTTTCCCAACTAATATTTCCATTTATTATATTATTTACATTCACCTCAATCGTATCCTCCGATATATTACTAAGAATAATCACCTCATCAGTAGAGTTCTCAAATTTCCAACCAAATAATTTAGGAAAAGCAATAGAAGTCATCAATCCGCTACTATTAGGATACTCTACTGAATCAATTAATAATTGAGGAATTTCTATTCTGGTAGCAGTTATCATATCTGATAAATGTTCATTCCAAATTGAAGCGAACAGCCCAGTAGATTTTTTTCTGAAATCATTGTCAGTATCCAAAGCGTCAAAATTCTGAATTATTCCACCTACATTATGTAACAACATCATTTCTACTAAATTATTCGACATCAACATATTATTCATTGCAGACAGAATTAGAACATGAGCCCAAGTATTAGTATACCGTAAATCATGGGTTTTGTCGAATAGGTTATATTCCGTTACCCATATCTCATAATCCTGCAGCTTACTTATTGTATCCTGAAAACACCTCCATTTTTCATTTTTAGGAATATGATAAAAAGGATATGCTAGAATTTCTTGAGTTGTAAATAATGTATCTACATCTTTCAAATAAAGATAAGGATGCCAAACCAAAGCATCTACTGAATCTAACATATTATAAATACTATCATTCCAATGGTTTACTCTTGGATTAGATGACCCTGTATTACCACCTACAACAGCTATTTCAGCATTTGGTAGTATTGATTTTATAGAATCAATATACAGAGAGCATTCTCTTGCATAATCTCCAGCTGTTGGATATTTCATTATCTTAAAAATATTATTATGATTTATCTCACTACCTAGTTCTACTTTATTAATAACAACACCATCATTTATTGCATTTCGTAATGCTTGTGACTGAATAACAACATTCGAACTCATCATATTCATAATAAATAGGCCTTCAGAATCAATTTGATCTAACGCTTCCTGAAATCTTATTAGCCTAATATCTATTGTATCAAAAGAATACCACCCAGCATTCATAATATAAATGGTATCTGTTATTGCTGTATCTAATACAGATTGAGGAAAGAACCACCCATTATCCCAATCCCAAAAATTTGCAGCTGTCGCTCCAGGATATCGTAATATATCTGGATGCATGCTTGCTACTGAATCATTAAAAACTGAATCTACCCATGAAGGACCTCTTACAGTGTTTCCATTAAAACCTACATCAGGTACTGAGCGACTAAAAGTATCTAATTGAAGAACAATTTGACCTTCAGTAAAAAATGGAAATAGCAAGATGAATAAAATCTTTCTCATAGAAAGGTAATAATTATTTTCAAATATATAAAATAGTAACTAGTATTCAATAATCAAATATAGAAATTATAAAACTCTAACCTTTCTAGAGAAAACACTAATTACAAACCTATAAAAGAAGTATACAATCCTGGGATAATACAAAGTTAGTTGTTGGTTATTAGTTGCTAGTTGCCAGGAAACAAATAAAAGATGTCACCTCTATCAAAAGCAAATCGTAATCCTAAAGATTTACAATTCAGTAAACCGTTTCATTCCTTTTATCTTATTCTTAAAAAGAATACTCCAATTTACTTTTCCAACTAATTTTCTTTTCTGCTTAATATTTTGGCGTTTCGCCATTAATTTAGGGATAGCAAAGTAGAAAGCAAAGTGTGCTTTTGCAATAGCTAACAAATGGAAGAACCCATTTGTTTGTTTTAAAAAAGTTATAGCGGCAACTGCATCTAAAACAAGGCGAATAGGAATAATAACAAATAAAGAGGAGAGATGTAAGTTTTTAAAAAGCATTTTTAGGTTATTCCTAAAGTTTAGATGTGTTTTGAAAGCAGAGCCTGTGTTTAGCGTACCGCCACCAACATGATAAACCATGGATTTTGGCTCTACCATAATTTTATAGTCAATATTTTTCAATCGCCAACAAAGGTCAATTTCTTCTTGATGGGCAAAAAAGTCATTATCAAAACCACCAACTTCCCAGAAGCACTTTGCCCTTACAAAAAAGCAAGCTCCTGTTGCCCAAAACACTTCTGTTGTATCATTGTATTGTCCTTTATCTTCTTCTAATTCATTAAAAATTCTTCCTCTACAAAACGGATAACCTAAATTATCAATAAATCCACCACTAGCACCTGCATATTCAAATTTTGTTCGCTTATTATAGTCTAATAATTTGGGTTGGCAAGCCGCAATTTTATCATCAGAATCCATTAAGTTAATAATAGGAGAGAGCCAATTTTCTGTTACTTGAATATCAGAATTAATAAGCACAAAATAGTCAGCAGAAATTTGTTTTAATGCATCATTATATCCTCTAGCATACCCGCCATTACTAGCATTAATAATAATTTTTACAGTAGGGAAGTGGCTTTTTACAAAAGCAACCGAATCATCAGTAGAAGCATTGTCAGCTATAAAAACAGTAGCTTCTTGGCTATGATTAACCAAGTTAGGTAGGAATTTTTCTAACCATGCCTTTCCGTTCCAATTAAGAACTACAACAGCTGTTTTTATCTTTTGTGTTTCCATCTTCTGTGCGACCATAACCATTGGCTAGGGTTTGCTTTTATTTGTTGTTCCAAACGCTCAAAATAGCATTTTGTTATTTCACTTTCAGTTGTGTTTTTTGGAGTTCCTTCCAAAACCTCAAAAGTAATATTATATTTTCCATTACTTATTTTTTGCATATCACAAAATACTACTGGATAATTCATTTTTTTTGCAATCCTTTCTGCTCCCATAAAAACAGGAACTTCTTTTTTAAAAAATGACAACCATTTTGTTGTTTCGTTCACTACAGGATTTTGGTCTGCAATTATTCCAATTATTTGGCAATCATCTTTCGTTTTAAGAATGTAGCGCATGCTTTCTTCCATACTTACTGCAATTGCTCCAAACTTTGTTCTTGCCGTTTTTAATAATTCATTAAACACTTTATTATTAAGTGGTTTGTAAATGCCGACTACCTTTTGTTTAGCAATAATAGAGAGTTTTTGTCCAATCCATTCCCAATTATTAAAATGTCCAAACACTATAATTATAGTCTGGTTATCTTTAGCGAAATTATCAATTAATTCTGGATTTGTAATAGTTACTCTGTTATTAATAAATGATTTACTAGCCGTTAGCATTTTGATGATTTCCATTATTAAATTAAAGAAATGTTTAAAGAAGAATTTTCTAATTTGCTTAATCACTATTTCTGATTTTTTTGGAAAAGCTAGCTTCAAATTACTATCAACAACATCATATCGATATTTAAAAATATAAGCATTGAAATAATATAGTTTTATTGCAACCACCCTTAAAAGCATAAAAGGGCAGATGGATAGAAACTTTAAAAATAAAACTAGAACCTTACTCATTTATCTTGGATTGATATAATTATTGATAAAATCATCTCCAAAAGTAGGATTGTCGCTTTGTTTTAATTTATCGTTCCATTCTTGGCTGCTTACCTCTCCTTCCACATTAGAGTAAGTAAGCCGATAATCCTGAATTCCCAAATGTTCATTTACAAATACAAACTTCCTATCAGATTGATGTTCTAATTTGTAATAATGCCAAATTTCATAAGGAAGATTTGCAGAAGAATTATCTACTTTATGCCGACTATTTGGTGCACCATATTGCAAGAAAACCCTTCCTCTATCAGTTCTGTAACCAGCAATGTTTGCATTTTTAAATTCTTTATTTACGCTTTTGACTGCTGCAAGGTATTTTTCCCATTCCTTATCTGGTTGATAAAGATTTCTTCCTTTCCAAAAGTTCAGAAAATATTTTTGCATTAATAGTAAATTATTATATTTTTTTTGGTTATCAGCAAAAGTAATTTCTAGTGATGATGAGATTGGGTAGAGATAGCTGATAAAAAGTAAGATACTGTCTATTTTTGTTATTTTTTCAACAAAAGTCCCTGCAATATCTACACTACTTATGTCATTTATGCTTTTATCATGCCTTTTTCCACTTCTTTGAAAGAATAGTTTCTTTTTTAAAACTGAATTATTGTTTGTATCTTTTATCTCACAAACTAAATTATAATTTCCTGTTGGAAGTTTCTCAATAGGAAAAGTGTAAAGATTGGTTTGCAAATCTATTATATTCATTCTTTTCGATTTTGTAAAATCAAACAAAGCTACATTAGTTTCAAAAGTTTCAATATAAGTGTTTAGTAAATACCTTTTAGAAGATGAGAAATACTTATGGGTATTATAAATTTCAAAATAAAAAGATAAGTTATTTTGATAAGGAGGGAAGAAATTTGAGGTGTAAGGGATAAGATCATAACCGCTTTTTGAAAGTTTGTTTTCAATCTTTGTCTTTGAATATTTTTCAATCAATTGAATGTCAGAAAATGCCAATTCGTCCTCTTTGAAATCGATTATTATTTTTTGAGAATGCTCAAGCATGTCATTAGTAGAATTATTATCTTTTACTTTTATAGTAAGGAAATACTCTCCATTTGGAATTGCTATTCTTTGCTGGTCGATAAAAAGAAGATTATTAAAAATACTATCATCAAAGTATGGGCTTTCAAGCGTGTAATGATTGTTATAAATTAATGATTCTTCCTTGTTTAATTCTATATAAACATCCAATTTTCCTTGATATTTTTTACTATCGCCTTTTATTAATTGAATGCTGTTTGCTTCAAAAGAAAGATAAATTTCAATATAAGATTGCTCATTTGGAGTGTTAAAATTAGCAGTGTAAAGGAATCCTTTTAAGGATTGGCTTCTGCAAAACAATACTGAGCAAGAAAGAAAAAGAAAAAACAAGAGTTTAATTTTCATAATGCTAAACTAATAAAATTAGATGAAATATATTGCAAAAAAAATAAACGATAAAACGATTTTAAGATTGTTAAATATTTTTATTTTTGCTGCCACTTTTGGAGAGATGGCAGAGTGGTCGAATGCACTGGTCTTGAAAACCAGCGTACAGCAATGTACCGGGGGTTCGAATCCCTCTCTCTCCGCAAATAAAAAGCCCAGCAATTTGTTGGGTTTTTTTATTAAGATGTAAAAAACCACTAATCAACTAGTAAAAGTTGCCTTATTTTTTTTTAGTATTATTATCAGAAAAAAAAGTTAAATTTGCAGGCAAACAAGTTTGAATGAAATCTCCAAGGCAAAGGTTAATTAATATGATGTATTTGGTGTTGTTAGCATTATTAGCACTCAATATTCAAGTTGATTTTATTGATGCATTTTTTGATTTAAGTACATCTATTGAACATACGGTTGAAAAGTTAGATAAAGAGAAATCACAAAGAATTCGTTCTATTCAGGAGGTATATAGTATTGATTCTCTCACTTATAGTAACTCTTTTTTAAAATCTTCTAAGGCAATTACAATAGCAAGCAATGCTACCAAATCTATTGAGGAATTGCAAAGACTTCTTATTTCAAAAACTGGTGGCTATAATCAGTATGGTTATCCAAAAAATTCTATTGATACAAAAATTCCTGATTTTGTGCTTTTACAAAAAAGTGGAGCAACCGATTTGAAAAATCTTTTATTTAGCACTAAAAAAGAAATGTTGCTATTACTTGAGAAAGACTATCGTTATTTATTAGATAGTATCTATGCTACATCTGATTATATAGTGAATTCTCGTGGGATAAAACTTAGATGGGAAGAATATCATTTTAACAATTTGGCTTTAGGTGGTTCTTTAGCAATTTTAAGTGGATTTAAAAAAGATGTGAAAATGATGGAGTCAATTATTCTAAACCATTATCAGAATGAAATATTTGGAAGGCTTACATCTTTTATTGCTCCTGATATTATTGGTGATTCTGCTAAAATTGAATTGGGTTTAGCAAATAATAAGTCCTATAAGATAGGAGATAAAATAAGGATTCGTTTACAGATCCCTAATCGGAATAAATTGGATAGTGCTGAAATATTTTTGCTTAATCAATACAATAAAAAGGTGGAGGATGTAAAAATCAATAAACAACAAAATGAGTTGTTTTATACTGCAAAAGATGCTGGAAATTATAAGGTTATTGCAAATTTGATTTATAAAAACAAGAAGAATATCAAAACAATTAGTAGCAAATTTAATATTGTAAGCAAGGATAATATTTCTTATATTACTATTGATAATATCATAAAATCTAAGAATTTTAATATTCTGTTTTTGGGGGTAAACAATAATATTTCAATTAAGCATCCATTGTATGATTTGTCAGAATTAAATATTACCACAAGCAATGGGAGTATTAAAAAAGATGGGGTAGAATATAATTTGATGCCAAGTAGAACTGGTTTTTCTTTTGTAAGAGTGTATCATAAAGATAAAAAACTTGCCGAAAGAAAATTTTTAGTGATGAATTTGCCTGATCCTACAGCAGTTATTAATAATTCTACCCTTAGCGAAACCTCATTAAAACTATTTAAAATACAAAGCGGAATTACGCTTAAAATTGCTGATTCTGATTTGCAGAATGCTTACCAAATAAAAAGTTTTAAATTACAAAGATATGATATAAAAGGAAATCGTATTTTTGAAGGTGAAAACATATCTGCTTTTTTCTCAGGAGATGTGTTAAATCAAGTAAGAAGTGCAAAGGTTGGAGATAGTTATATTTTTAATCAAATATTAGTGAAAAGTAATGATGGGAGAAGTAGAATTATCCCTTCTTTAGTGCTAGAAGTAAAATGAAAAAAGTAATTATATTTATAGGTATTGTTTTAGCGACATTTTTATTGTCAGCTCAAGAAAAACATATTAGTGGATTCTATAATAATAATCTCACTTTTTATCCTGATACCACTTACATTATTGATTATCACACTAGAATAGGGAGTGATGCAACTTTAAAAATCCTTGCTTCTACAAAAGTGCTTTTTGCCAGTGGTGCTTCACTTGTAATTAATGGTAATTTAGACATTGTTGGCAAGCCAAATAAAATGGTAATCATGAAAAGTAAAGATATGGATTTTCAAGGTATTGGTTTACTTCTTAGTGGCTATAAAGGAACTTATATAAATATTGAATTTTGCAAAATGACGGATTTACTTATTCCTCTTACTTTTTCTGATGGATGGTATAGAGAAAGCGTTATAATTCAAAATAATATTTTTACGAATATCTCGGCTCAACCTGGAGTGAAAATAGGTAGTTTGAGTCAGATTTATTCAGGAGCATCATGTGTTTTTGATTTTTCACAAAATAATTTTACTAATAATAATGCAACTATTTACATTGAACCACTTGAAGATGATGTAATGCAATTGAATTTTAGTAACAACTTATTAAGCTCTAATGTGCTGATTGGGAAGGATATTTCTAACCCAATGAACGCGACTTTTAGTGGGTATTTTGATCAAAGAGATAGAATGAATATAATTTCTTTTATTGATAATACTATTGTAAATAATGTAATGCTTTCAGGTGTTAGAGATAATGATGTTCATCAGCTTAATATTGGTATTAGTGGTTCGGGAGAATCCTTTGAGATTAGTCGGAATTTTTTAGGTGAAAAATCAAATTCGGATGCTTCCTTAATTCATTTTTTTCAAAATGATAAATTACCTCTTATACTACTTACTAATTTACTTGATACACCATCAGAAAAAACACATGCTCATGTTTGGAAAGTACGATTTAAAACTACTGAAAATTGGACTGATATGTTGAATTATTGGCAATTTCCAAATGTTAATTCTAATGAAATTTCTTTTGAGTTATATTATAATAGAGAGGTAAGTATCCCGCCCAATTTTACTATTCCATTTAAGTATTATAATAATCAGAA
This sequence comes from Flavobacteriales bacterium, assembly GCA_014381465.1. GTDB lineage: Bacteria > Bacteroidota > Bacteroidia > Flavobacteriales > BACL11 > DUAL01. Next base: position 19,236 of record JACNLP010000017.1, read on the forward strand.
AAATGAAATTTCAGTAATTGAATTTACACCTTATAATGTGAGTTATACTTCTAATGTTTTAAGTTTTCAATTACAGAAAACATCCAAATTAAAAAATATTGATAATGGGGCTTTTATTTTCCCTATTGCTACTGATTCTGATGGTTTTAATTCTCCAGAACTTACTTTAGGAAATCTGCAAAAGGTTATTTTGTTTGAGCATGGTTTACTTGATTCTTATCAGCAAAAAGAAGAAGAAAAAAAGAAAGTAATAAACCCAGATAAGCCTCAAGTAGTAGAATCTAAAAAAGTAAAGAAAAATAAAGAAATTTCAATTGGGTTTTTGCTTGGGGCTTCTTTGTATTCTGGTGATTTGAACTCAAGTTTAAGTCAAAATAATCATTCTTATTTTGGTATGTCAGTAAATCAGCAGTTATCAGATGAGATGTCTTTAAGATTAGAAATAGCATCAACAAGAATTAGTGGTAATTCAGATGATTTTAAGAACTTTTCTTTTTCATCTGAAATAGCAGAATTTAATTTGTTAGCCACTTACAAATTAAATCAATTTTCATTTTTTAATATTAGTCCTTTTATATTTTTGGGAGCATCTTATATTCATCATCAGCCAATGAGTAATTACAATAATTTTACCTATGACCTGCAAACATTATCTACAGAAGGGCAAGAAGAACCTTATGCATTAAATTTGTTTGCTATTCCTGTAGGGTTTGGGTTTCAAAGTAGAATTTCTAAGAAATTGACAATTGGTATTCAAGCTCGTTTTAGAAAAGTTTTTTCTGATTATTTGGATGATGTAAGTGGGGCTTATGCCAATTATGATGACATTTTAAGTAATAGTGGGGAAGTTGCAGCATATTTTTCTGATCCTTCAAGGGCAGCTTATGATTATCAAAAAAATGAAACAAGAGGAAATCCTTTTGATAAGGACACTTATTCTACTATACTAATAAGTATAAGCAAAACAATAAAATGAAAAGATTAATCCTAATTATATTATTGCTTTGTATTTGGAGAATTTCTTTTTCTCAATGTACTCCTTATCAAGTTTTTGTTACAGGAATGGATGTGTCTTGCAATGGCTATAATGATGGGAGTATTTTTATTGATTCTGTTGGTGGAACTCCTCCTTATCAGTATTTTTGGCAAGGACCAAGTAGTTTTAATTCTAATAATGGAAATATCTCATCTTTGTTTCCAGGCACTTATCAACTTACAGTAGTAGATTCTAATAATTGTCAATCAATTTCTACAATTGTAGTTATAAATGAGCCAAACTTTAATATAAATTTAAACTCAACAAATATAAGTTGTAATGGACATAATGATGGAAGTATATCTGTAAATATAAATGGAGGAATTTCACCTTTTAATTATAATTGGAATCCTGCAAATACCAATTCATCTACTATAAACAGCTTACCAATAGGAACTTTTAATGTAATAGTTACAGATGCAAATGGATGTGTTAAAAATGATTCAGTAGAACTCACCCAACCAGATTCACTCCTTATAGCTCTTGATTTCTCAATTGATGTAAGTTGTAATGGAGCAAGTGATGGAGATATTAAAATTAGTCCAATTGGAGGCGCTCCTCCATATCAGTATTTTTGGGTAGGGCCAAACAATTATGTGAATCCTAATAATACAATGAGGATTAGTTTTCTATTTGCTGGAACTTATACGGTAACTATTACCGATCAAAATAATTGTCAGAATAGTTTGAATGTAAATATTTCTGAGCCACCTGCTCTTTCTCTATCCTCAACTATTCAAAATATTAGTTGTTTTGGCAATCAAGATGGGAATATAAACATTAATGCAAATGGAGGAACACCTCCTTATTCCTATTTGTGGAATAATGGAGATACACTTACTTTTATTGATAGTTTGTTTCAAGGGAATTATTCTGTAGAGATTACTGATAATAATAATTGTCAGTTTCAGCAACAATTTCAAATTACCCAGCCAAATCCTTTGTCAGCTGCCTCTTTGGTTTCTAGTGTTTCATGCAATGGAGATAATAGCGGAGCGATAAATTTGACAACAACTGGAGGGACTTCACCCTATTTTTATAATTGGGTTAATGGTGCAACTACAGAGGATATTTCATCTTTAAATACAGGAAACTATACAGTAATTATTGCTGATGCAAATTCTTGTATTATTACTGATTCGTTTTTTGTTTTGGAACCACCACCACTTGTTTTTTCTGTTGATAGTATTTCGGATGTAAATTGTTTTGGACAAAATAATGGATTTGTGCAAGTTTCTTCTGTTGGAGGAACTTTGCCTTATTCTTACTCCTGGTCAGATACAACATTAAATGATTCAATGAGAAATAATCTTTTTTCAGGAACTTATACTTCTTATTTACAAGATAATAATGGCTGTACAGATAGTTTGCTTCTCACTATAAATCAAGCAGCTGAGATATTGATAAATGCTAGTATTTTTCCACATCTTTGTAATAATGATAGTAGTGCAGGTATCTTAATAAATACAACTTCAGGAGGAATAGGGAGTTTATCTTTTAACTGGACAAATGGCACAACAAATACTCAGTTAAATAATTTGTTTGAGGATTCATTATCTGTAGTAGTTTCCGATTCTGTGAATTGTAGTAAGCAATTTGATTTTCTGCTGCCACAACCACAACAAATAAGCATAAATTTTAATGCATCCTCTGTTTCTTGTAACGGCTTTTCAGATGGCATGATTACTACTATAGTATCTGGAGGAGTTGGGATGTATCAATATTTATGGTCCACTAATGATACCACTCCTGTAATTTCTAATCTTGTTCAAGGGAGTTATCTTTTAAGTATTACCGATAGTAATAATTGCTTTTTTTCTGATAGTGTAATAGTAAGTTCCCCTTCTGTATTGCTTTCGGTTTTTTCAACAAATAATTCAGTGAGTTGTAATGGTATAGCTGATGGTGTTTTAGGTATTAATACAACTGGCGGAACGCCTCCTTATCTTTACGATTGGTCAAATGGAAGTAGTGGAAATATGCAAGATTCTTTAGTTGCAGGAAATTATATAGTAACTACTACTGATGCTGAAAATTGTATTACTACAAATTCTGCTAATATTACAGAACCTAATCAGATAAGCACTCTTGTGCAAACAATTGATGTAGCTTGTTATGGAGGAAGTAATGGTGAAATTCAACTGGGTATAAGTGGTGGAACTCCTCCATTTACTCATAATTGGTCTAATGGCGATAGTGCTGAAGATATTATTGTTTCTGCTGGCGTATATATTGATTCAATAACGGATAATAATGGTTGTAAAACTATTGTAGTTGATAGTGTTTCCCAGCCACAAATAATAAATGTATTGCCTCAAATAACTAATGTAAGTTGTTTTGGAAATAATGATGGAGATATTAATTTAGTTGTAAATGGTGGTGTTTCACCTTTTACATTTAATTGGGCTAGCGGGCAAACAACAAATAATATAGACAGTTTGATAGCCGGTATGTATATTGTTCAGCTTACTGATTTTAATAATTGTAGCGTTCTAGATACTTTTGAGCTGACTGAGCCATTTTCTGCAATTTCACTTTCTTCAATATTAACCAATACTTCTTGTTATGGTTCTTCTGATGGAGAAATAAATATTTCTGTAATTGGAGGGCTTGCTCCTTATCAGTATTTATGGAGCAATAATAGTATTACTGAGGATATTTCAAACCTATTAGCAGGAAATTATTCTGTTACGATTTCTGATAGTAATGGATGTACAGAAATTCAATCGTTTGTTATTTCTCAACCAGATTCTATTGATGTAATTGTAAGTACAAATAATGTAAGTTGTAATGGAGGAAATGATGGGGCTGCTACTACAAATGTAAATGGTGGTTATTCTCCATACCAATACAATTGGTCCAATGGAGGTGTGTTAAATCAAACTACGACTCTTGTTTCTGGAAATCATTCAGTAATTGTTACTGATTCAAATAATTGTAGCAAATCGACATCTTTTATTATATATGAACCCACAATTTTATCGGTAAGTATATCTACTTCTAACATTTCCTGTTTTGCTGCAAATGATGGTGTTTTAACAGCAGCAGTTTCTGGAGGTACAACTCCATATACAGTTAGTTGGTCTAATGGAGAAAACTCCTTAACTGCAGATAGTTTAATTGATGGATTATATTCTGTAAATATTTTAGATAGTAATGGTTGTAGTGTTGTAGGCTTTGGAATAATACAAGAGCCAGATGAATTACTATATTCCTCTGTAGTTACGGATGTTAAATGCTTTGCAGGAAATGATGGGATGATTGATTTATCAGTAAGTGGAGGTTCGCCACCTCTTAGTTTTTTATGGTCTAATCTTTCTACTGTACAAGATTTAAATTCTGTTCCAGCAGGCAGCTATTCAGTAATAGTTACTGATAATAATAATTGTCAAATAATAATTACTGATACCATAAATGAGCCAACTGCTCCAATCTCAATATCTTCAATAATAAAAGATGTAGATTGCTTTGGAGCAAATAACGGAATGATTGATTTGACAATAAATGGGGGGATATCTCCTTATACTTTTATTTGGTCTAATGGATTTAATTCTGAGGATATTTCTTCTCTTTCTCCGTCTTATTACTCAGTAGTAGTTTTAGATGCAAATAATTGTTCTGAGAATTATGCAGAAACAATTGGCTCAGTTGCAGAGATTGCTATAACACCTACTATTAAAGATGAGAGTTGTCCTGGCTCAAATGATGGAGAAATTACAATTCAAATCAGTGGAGGGATAAGCCCTTATTCGATTTTTTGGATAAATGGAGATACAACAAATCAACTCTCTAATTTAAGTGCGAATTTATATAATGTGAGTATTAGCGATTCGGTAAATTGTTCTTCCACTAAAAATATTGAAGTAAAGGCAGGACAATCTATTCTGTTGAATTCTCAAATTCAGGATTTGAAATGCTTTGGTGATTCATCAGGAAGTATCTCTATAAATATACTAGGAGGTGTTTCTCCTTATGATATTATGTGGGATGATGGAGACACTTCTATTTTTAGGACAGGTTTACTTAAGGGACAATATACTGTTTATGTTACGGATTCTGCTGGTTGTGAGTCGGAGGTTGTTTTTAATATTGATCAGCCACAGCCATTGGATATTAGTATTTATGGCGATAACGCTTCTTGTACCGGAATTAATGATGGAAATGTTTATACTGATGTTTCTGGCGGAACATCTCCGTATTTTTATTTGTGGAATAATGGAACTAATGCAGTTGATTTATTATCTGTTATTCCCGCCACTTATAATGTAGAAATTACCGATAGTAATCTATGTAAAATAAAAGCAAGTTTTCAAGTATTGATTGATGAGGATTGTGTAAATATTTCTACTGCTTTTACGCCAAATAATGATGGAGTAAATGATTTTTGGGTAATTAAAAATATAGAAAATTTCCAAAATGTTCAAGTTTCAATTTTTGATGCAAATGGTTTTGTGTATTTTTCATCTTCTAATTATGATAATAGCTGGGATGGGCAATATAGAGGAAAAAATATAAAGTCAGGAACATATTATTTTTATGTAAAAATAGAAACTGAAACATTTACAGGCTCAATTACAATTGTAAGATGATAAGAAAAATAAAAATACTAATTTTATTTCTTGGATTTGTCTTTTCATCTTTTTCACAAACTGAATTCTCGGGGCTGCAATATATTTTTAATCCGAGTATAATTAATCCTGCGGCTATTACTACTAAAAACATGAGTTTGCAAATGTATTATAGAAATCAACTCTCTGGAATTGAGCAAGCTCCGCAAACTCAGTTTATTTCTTTTAAAGCAAGTTTAGAACCAACAACTTCTATTTTAGTAGGATTGCACAATACTACCGCAGGGCCATCATCAATCGGTGGAATTCAGTTAGGATTTGCTCATATTATCAATCTCAAAAAGGTTAAATTATCTTTTGGCTTACAAGGAGAATTAAGAAGAATGATGTTAGATGAAACAAAGTTTGTATTAGAACAAGAAAATGATGATGCAATAAGCTATAATCTGCAAAAAAGAATAAATGCACAATCATCAGCTGGAGTTTATTTGCTGGCCAATAAGTGGAGTATTGGTTTTTCAACTTTTAATCTAATAAACAATAAAGATGTTTATACAAAAATTATAAATAAAGAAAAATATCTTAGTTTTAATATTTATGCCGACTATTCTTATTCTTGGAAAAATAAAATAAAATTTATACAATCAATAATGTTTGAAAAAGATGATATCAAACCATCAAAGATTGATATAAATTTTATTACAAAATTTAATGATAGAATAAATCTTGGAGTAACTTACAGTACATTGAAATCAATAGCTGTTATATTAGGAATTCAGAGTAATCAATTAGAAATTAATTATATACATACAATCCCTAATTCTTCAACTTCAAATTTCTTAAAAGGCACTAATGAATTACTATTAATTTATAAGTTTTAAAAAGATGACTTTTATTCTTTTTTACTATAATTGTTTATATTTGCAAAAATTAAACCATGACCAATAAAGCAGAAATACCTAATTGTGAAGATTGTAAAACAAGAGGTAAATCTATATTTTGTGATTTAAAAAGTGATGAATTAGCCGATCTTTCATACAACAAAGGATGTAGTTCGTATAAAAAAGGACAAGTTATTTTTTATGAAGGAAGACGCCCAACAGGGCTTTATTGCATAAATAAAGGAAAAGTAAAAATTGCAAAATTGGGTGAGGAAGGTAAAGAACAAATTGTTCGCCTTGCTAGGGAAGGAGACATACTTGGTTATAGATCGTTAATTGGTGGAGATGCTTATTCTGCTTCTGCTGAAACGCTTGAAGAAACAAGTGTTTGTTTTATTCCAAAAGAAGCAATTTTCAATTTGATTCGTCAAAGCCCAGAATTTTCAATAAAGATTATTGAATTAGTTTCTAAAGATTTGAAATCAGCAGAAAATAAAGTTACTGATTTAGCACAGAAACATGTGCGTGAAAGAGTAGCGGAAGCTTTGCTTATGTTAAAGGAAACTTATGGATTGGAAGATGATGAGCAAACTTTAGGTGTAGCACTTACTCGTGAGGTTTTAGCGAACATTGTAGGTACGGCTACTGAAACTGTAATCCGGTTATTATCTGAGTTAAAAAAAGATGAAATAATTGCTTTGGAGGGCAGGAAAATTAAAATACTCAATCATAAACAACTTATTCGTACTGCAAGTATTTACGACTAAAATCACTTTTCAATTTTATGATATAAGTCATTGTTTTATCTTTTTACTTAAGTGAAATTTGCAACATAATTTACTTAAGAAAAATATGACACGAAATAATATTCCCAATTGTACAAAATGTAAAAACATGAAAACATCTGTTTTTTCGGGCTGTTTAATTGATGAAAAAGTAAACATCTCAAATCTAAAAAAGTTCAAAAACTTTAAAAAAGGAGAATCTATTTTTAATGAAGGAGAAAATGCACAGGCAGTTTTTTACATTTATGATGGGAAAGTTAAAACACTAAAAAAGGATAAAACAGGAAAAGAACATATTATTTCTTTTGCAAAAAATGGAAATTTATTAGGACTGCATGCAATAATTAACGATACAAAATTTAATGCTACTGCAATTACTCTTGAAGATACTAGCGTTTGTTGTATCTCCAAAGATGATTTTTTAAATTTGATAAAAGAAGATAAAAATGCTTTTATGCGTGTAATGAAACTTTTGTGCTATGATGCTGATACAGTAGAGAAAAGAGTGCTGAGTATAAAACATCTATCGGTCACCCAACGATTGGTAGAGGGACTTTTGTTACTTCAACAAACTTTTGGGAAGGACAAAAATAACTTTATAAATATATCTTTAAAAGATATTGAGCTTTCAGGATTAACAAGTGCTAATAAAATAGTAACTCGCAACTTAGTGAAAAAAATGAAAGAACAACAATTAATAGATGTTGTTGCTGATAAAATAAGTATTTTAAACACCAATAAGCTAAAAGGTATTTTAAGAAATTAATAATCCTTAATTTTGCACTTTATTGCAAAAAATCATTATTGGACATCATAAATAAAATATCAAAGTTAAAGCAAGAAAAGAATGTGATAATTCTTGCTCATTATTATCAATTACCAGAGGTGCAAGATATTGCCGATTTTGTAGGAGACAGCTTAGATTTATCACAAAAAGCAGTAAAAACAGATGCTGATATTATAGTATTTGCTGGTGTGCATTTTATGGCTGAAACAGCAAAAATTCTTAATCCAAATAAAAAAGTATTAATACCTGATATGGATGCAGGATGTAGTTTAGCGGACTCTTGTCCGGCTGATAAATTAAGCGAATTTATTGAGAAAAATCCTGGCCATAAGGTTATTTCATATATTAATTGTTCTGCAGAAGTAAAAGCAATTAGCGATATTATTTGCACTTCATCTAATGCTTTGCAAATAATTAAATCTATACCAAAAGATAAGCCAATTATTTTTGCTCCCGATAAGAATTTAGGCAGATATCTTGAGATTAAAAGTGGTAGAGAAATGCTAAAATGGGATGGAACTTGCCTTGTTCATCAAGAATTTTCTGCTGATAAAATAAGGGAAATCAAACAAAAATATTCTGATGCAAAAGTTATTGCTCATCCTGAATGTAGTTCGTATATGTTAGAGCATGCCGACTTTATTGGTTCTACTTCAGCACTATTAAAATTCAGTAAAACAGATATTTCTTCAACTTATATTGTTGCTACCGAAACAGGGCTTATTTATCAGATGAAAAAAGAAAATCCTGAAAAAAAGTTTATTCCAGCCCCTGTTACAGGCAGTTGTGTTGCTTGCCAAGAATGCCCATACATGAAAAAAAATACAGTTAAAAAAATATATGACTGTATAAGGAATGAAACCCCTGAGATTTTAATGGAAGAATCCTTAAGAGTTAAAGCATTCTCGGCTGTGGAAAATATGCTTAAATTTTCAGCAAAAAAATAATGATTACAGATGTATTGATAGTTGGTTCTGGAATTGCAGGACTTAGCTATGCTTTAAAATTAGCCGAAAGAGCTCCTAATTTAAAAATTACCATTATTACAAAATTAGATGAGTCGGAAGCCAATACCAAATATGCACAAGGAGGAATAGCTGCAGTTACTAATTTAAAAAATGACTCTTTTGAAAAACACATAAACGATACACTAAAAGCTGGAGACGGGTTATGTGATAAACAAGTTGTAGAGCATGTAGTTAAAAATGCCCCTAAAAGAGTATCCGAACTTGCAAAATGGGGTGTTTGTTTTGATAAGAAAAATAAAAGTCAGTACGATTTAGGAAAGGAGGGAGGGCACTCTGAAAACAGAATTATTCACCATAAAGATTTAACAGGACTACAAGTTCAAAATTCATTGTTAGAACGAATTCATGAAGCTCCAAACATTAATATTTTTACTCATTTTTTTGCTATTGATTTAATAACCGAACATCATTTAGGAAAAAATCTTGCTTATGGAGATAAGGATATTTCTTGTTACGGACTTTTTGCCTTGAATATCCATTCTGAAAAAATAGTAAAAATTTTAGCAAAAGTTACTTTGTTGGCAACAGGAGGGGCAGGGCAAGTGTATAAATACACTACTAATCCTGCAATTGCAACTGCTGATGGTATAGCAATGGCTTATAGGGCAAAAGCTACTATTAATAATATGGAGTTTATACAGTTTCACCCAACTGCCTTATACAACCTGGGAGAGAACCCAGCTTTTTTAATTTCGGAAGCTGTAAGAGGAAAAGGGGCTGTATTGAGAACAAAAAAGGGGAATCTTTTTATGCAGAAATATGATAAAAGAGAGTCTTTGGCTACTAGAGATATTGTTGCCAGATCAATTGATAGAGAGCTAAAAACAAGTGGAGATAATTTTGTTTTTCTGGACTGTAGTTCTATTTCAGATTTTGAAACACACTTCCCAAATATTTATAAAAAATGCTTATCTATAGGGATAAATGTTCCAGAACAGTGGATTCCTGTTGTGCCTGCAACTCATTATTTATGTGGAGGAATTCAAACTGATATTTCTGGAAAAACTAACATTAATAATTTATATGCTTGTGGGGAGTGTGCTTGCACAGGATTGCATGGAGCTAATCGCTTAGCTTCCAATTCGCTTTTAGAAGCATTGATTTTTTCTCATAATTGTGCTGAGGACACTTTTAAAATTATTGATAAATTAACTATTCCAAATAATATTCCTGATTGGGATTCTAAAGGAGTTGTAAAAACCCAAGAACAGATTTTAATTCAGCATAATATTCAAGAAATTAGAAGTGTAATGACTGATTATGTAGGGATTATCCGTTCTGATTTCAGATTAAAAAGAGCTCTTAATCATATAAAAATAATTTATGAGGAAACAGAAATGTTGTATCAAAACAATGCTCTTTCATTATCGCTTTGCCAACTAAGAAATTTATCGACAGCTGCTTATATCATTGTTCAACAATCATTGTTAAGAACAGAGAATAAAGGGACTTTTTTCAACCTCAACCTTTAGTTTTCTTTTCTGTTTAATTATCTTTGCATCTTTTTAAAAGAATTTAACATGAAGATGATATTGCCGATTAAAATATTACTTTTTATTATTCTAGCTTATTTTGTTTATAGTTTTGCTATTTACAATCAAGTAATGCATACAGAAGTGGCAAGAAAATCTATATCTCCTTTAGCTGTTAAGGGAAAAGATGTTTTTCAGAAATTTAATTGTATTTCTTGTCATCAAATTTATGGTTTAGGTGGCTATATTGGTCCTGATTTAACAAATACAATATCAGAGAAAGGAGAGGCGTATGCAGAAGCGTTTCTAAGAAATGGAAGTTTAAGAATGCCTAATTTTAACCTGAATGATACTCAGGTGGAAGCTCTTATTGAAATGTTAAAAGCTGTAGATTCTTCAGGTTCATTTCCTGCAAAAGATTTTGATGTAAGCTGGTATGGAACAATTCAGAAAAAAGAAAAAGAATGAGGAAATCAATAGGATTATCTTTTGTGTATTTGGCATTAGTATCTCTTTTGGCAGCATTATTTTTTGGATGTATAGGGGCGTTTCAATATATCATGCCAGAACTTTTAAGGGATTCTTTTCCATTTTACAAGATAAGACCGCTTCATGTTTCCTTAATTGTTGCATGGATATTTCTAGCATCAGTTGGTGGAATCTACCATGCATTACCAAGGATATTGCAAAAACCTCTTTATAGTAACAAATTAGCTATTTGGCATTATTGGATATTTCTTATTACAGGAGTAGTAATAATTATTAGTTATCTTTTTGGCTATTTTGGAGGCAGAGAATATTGGGCGTTTTCACCTATTTTGGCTATCCCAATTATTATCTCCTGGTTTTTTTTGATAATCAATTTTTTTACTACTATAAAAGGATATAGGATAGAGCTTTGTGAAGATAAAAATGGAACATCCAAACTTGTTTGGCCGGTTTATATTTGGATGTGGGCAACAGGGATAATCTTCTTTTTTCTCACTTTTATAGAGGCATACCTTTGGCTTATCCCTTATTTTAGAGAAAATATTATTGGAGAGCTTACTGTACAATGGAAAGCTTATGGCTCGCTTGTTGGTTCATGGAATATGCTTGTGTATGGTTTAGCTATTTATGTGATGGAAAAGACAAGTGACACCAGAATATCATCTATGCCGCTTACTTATAGTTTGTTTTTTCTTGGTTTTATTAATTTGCTTTTAGGATGGTCGCATCATATTTATATTATACCTGCTGCAAAATGGATACGGCTATTGGGCTATGCTATAAGTATGACTGAGCTTATTGTTTTAGCCAAGATTATTTGGGATTGGAAAGGGATTCTAAAACAAGGCAAGAAACATATTCATTCTATTCCATATCGATTTTTACTTTCTTCTGATTTTTGGATAATAACTAATCTTATTGTAGCGATTATTATTTCAATTCCGGCTATTAATATTTATACTCATGGTACTCATATTACTGTGGCTCATGCTATGGGAAGTACAATAGGAATTAACACCATGATTCTGCTTGCATCTATTTTTTATATGGTCTCAGAAAACAGAAAAGAAGATTATAGTGAAACGGAATTAAAACTGATTTATAGGGGTTTCTGGCTTACAAATATTTCATTAGCAATTTTCTGGACTACCCTTATTGCATCTGGAGTTGTAAAAAGCTATTATACTTTAGAAGATATGCCTTTTCAGCAAATAATGAATTCTCTTCATTCTTACTTTATAGTTTTTGCAATTTCTGGTATGTCACTTTTAATAGGGATAGTGATGATTGTAATTCCTCTTCTTAGTAAGTTGTCAGCTAATCAATTAGCTGAAAATGAGCAGTAAAATGTCTTAGGAATTTTGGTTCTTTTGTAATTTTAATTCCTTTTGCTTTACTTTTTTCTTTTACTAATCTCTCAAAAACTTCAATTGCATAATCTATATGAGATTGTGTGTAAACCCTGCGTGGAATAGCTAACCTCACTAAATCCATAGGAGCTGGAATTAAGCTTCCGTTCTCATCATATTTGCCGAACATAACTGATCCAATTTCTACACTTCTTATCCCGCCTTTTAAATACAAATCGCAAACTAATGCTTGCCCTGGGTATTGCTTAACAGGAATATGATTGTAAAACGCTTTTGCATCAATATAAACGGCATGACCTCCTATAGGTATCATTACAGGTACACCCATTTCTTGTAATTTATTTCCTAAATAAGTTGTGCTTACAATTCTGTAATGTAAATAATCAGCATCAAAAACTTCCTCTAAACCAATAGATAATGCCTCCATATCTCTACCACTTAAACCCCCATAAGTTGTAAATCCTTCAGTAATAATTAGAAGATTGGTACACTCCTGTGAAAGTTTTTTATCATTTAAAGCTAAAAATCCACCCATATTTACAATTGCATCTTTTTTTGCACTCATTGTGCATCCATCAGCCAATGAAAACATTTCTTGTGCTATTTGCTTATAGGTTTTATCCTTATATCCTTTTTCTCTTTGTTTTATAAAGTAAGCATTTTCAGCAATTCTGCAGGCATCAAGAATAAAAAGAATGCCATGTTTTTTACAAAGATCACTTACTTCCTTAGCATTTTTCATACTTACTGGCTGTCCGCCACCACTATTATTGGTAACTGTTAAAATTACTGCTGCAATGTTTTTAACTCCTTTTTGTTTAATTATTTCTACTAAAGTAGGGATATCTAAATTTCCTTTAAAAGGATGATTAATAGCAGGATCTCTTCCTACTTCTGTCAAACAATCAATAGCTTCTGCTCCTGAGAATTCGATATTAGCTCTAGTAGTATCAAAATGAGTATTGCTAATAAAAGTTTTATCTTTTCCTCCAATATATCCATATAAAATCCTTTCTGCAGCACGCCCCTGATGCGTTGGTAAAACATATTTATATCCCGTTAAATCTTGAATCGTATGTTCCATTTTCTCCCAACTTCTTGCTCCTGCATAAGATTCATCTCCTTGCATTATTCCGGCCCATTGTGCCGAACTCATAGCAGATGTTCCGCTATCGGTAAGTAAATCTATTATTACATCTTTTGCTTTAAGCAAAAAAGGATTAAATTTTGCTTTCTTTAAGTACTGTAATCTTTCTTTTTCGGTAGTCATTCTTATTGGCTCTACCATTTTAATCCTAAATGGCTCAATGATTGTTTTATATGTCATTTTTTGTAATTATTAAAATGCGAAAATACATTGTTTGAAGTAGAAATTATATGATTTTTGTTTTAATTATAAATTGAACTTGCAGCTGAATAGGTGAGAAAGTTAGAGCTAATTAAGATAGTTCATAGCCCTATTGATTTTAAATTAATAAATTGTTTTTATTGTTATTATTATTATTGCATATATTAACTTTTAAATTTATTAAAATGAAAAAATTCTGGTTAAGTGTTTTATTA
>JACNLP010000016.1 GCA_014381465.1 Flavobacteriales bacterium
CTGGGCAAGATCACTTTTATGGACATCATGGGCAGCCTGTTGGAGGACTTCTTGTACCAGATCCTAACATGACTACTATTGGTATTACTTACAATGATTTATTTGATAATAATGGACTTCCTGTTTCTCAATTTACTACTGTAACATCCTCAGTAATAGGAGGGATAAGTAGCACTACTTCAATAGTATCATCAAGAAGTGAAACTCAAAGGCAAGAGGTTAAGGGTTTATGGTGGGGAGATACTCCTGTTATAGGAGATCCAAGTGCATTAATGTGGGATGATGGAGTTGGTGGAAGTGGATATACTGATAATAATGGACTTTGGAGAAATGGGCAAAGTGGGAATTTTGATAAATCAATTACCGAGCTTTTGTGTGAGGCAAGATTATACAATCAACAGCAATCGGATTATAAATGGAGTTTATCAACTGCTGTAAGTAGAACAAACGCATGGAAAAATGATGGAACAGGAGCAAGGCCTGTATATATCAATCCTGTTGGGCGAATCTATGACCAGGTAGATAGGATTTATTATTATTTTTTAAGAGGAACTTTTGACATCTTAAAGGATGAGTGGGATGCTGAATGGCTGCAAGTTTCTTTTGATGATAATATTTCAACAACAACAACTACAACAGGAGGTAGTTCGCCAAGTGGGAACACTATGGCAAGGTTATCAGCTCCATCATCAGGGAGAACTGGCCAATATTTACGATTAACAAATATAAGTGAAGATGTAGCTATTGGGACTATCACTTCCTTACCTATTAATCCATTAAATAGAGAAACTCCTGATGGGGGAAACTTATATGAGCAAAATACGATAATAAAAAATGGAGATAAATTTATTTTGGAGGGAAGTGGATTTTTTCATGAATTTACAGCATCAGCAGATGTTACAGATACAGCAACAACTATAAGTGTAGATTCCACTACTACTATTTCTACATTTAGGGATGGGGATTCAATAAATGTAAATTATAGAGATTTATATAAACAATACCAGCATAAAGATAGGGGAACAATTGCAGGAATGGAGGTTACCGCAACTACAATAGATTCAACAAGTAGGTTGGGCGAATATACGGTTAGTTTTAGAGTTGAGGGAAGCTCTATAAATAGCACGAATACCTATGTATGTAATGGGGAAGACAATAACAGAAGCGGAAGATGGGATGTTAATAATAGTGGAGGAACAAGTACGATAACAGGGCAGCAATCCTTAAAGAGTGCAAGAGCATTTGTAGATTTGCCAGCTAAAATTCAAAGCGGCAGAATTTCGGTTAGCGGAACAACAGGTAATAATTTAACAATAGGACTGTATAAAGTAACTCCTGTTGATAATGATTCAACTGAATTAACATTAACAAAATTGGGGGAGGGAGTTGTGGCTTTAACAGGAAATCCAAACCCAAGATTAGCAAGTTTAACAAGTTTATCAACCGCAACAATTAGTGCAGGGGATTTAATAATACCAATAATAACAACAGATGGGAGTGGCGTTACCTTTAGAGGTGCGATTACTTTCACATTAAAATATGATTAAAATGAGCCAGGATGAAGTGAAAGATACAGTTGAATTAATTGCCATAAATGCAACAGGAATAGGGTTAAGTTTAACAAATATTGATGCGGTAATACGAACATTGATTTTGGTTGGAACGCTTATTTTTACAATAGTTAAAATTGTTAAGGTAATAAAAGATTGGAAGTCTGAAAGCTGATTTATTGCTAATAAGAGATACCTTTACGGATAAATCTGTAATAGGCAAACTCTACTTAAATGGGGCGTTTTATGGGCATAGTTTAGAGCTACCTTGGAAAGATAATAAAAAAAGTGTATCTTGCGTGCCGAAAGGTGTTTATGAGGTTGAGAAAAGAAACACAAATAAAAGCAAATATAAATACGAACATCTACACATTAAGGGTGTTCCAAATAGAGAGTTGATATTAGTGCATGTAGGTAATTATCCTAAAAATAGTAAAGGTTGTATATTAGTTGGAAATACAAGAGCCTTGAATTTTGTGGGGGAAAGCCGAAAAGCATTTTACAAGTTGATGTACGATTTGGGAAGTTTTGAGAAAATTGAATTAATAATTAAAAACCGTTAAAATGAAAAAGTGGATTATTACGCAAACATTAAAAAGTATGTTTGGTAGCAAAAAGTTTCTTTACACTATTGCAGCTATTTTAATAAAGCTGTTGAGCGATAATTTAGGAGTTGATCCTGATACTGCTCAATCATTAGTTTACAGCATTATGGCTCTTGTATTAGGTCAAGGAATTGCTGATATAAACAAGAAGTAGTTAGTAAGTTATAAATCCCGCCTGAAAGCAAAGGATTAATTTTCTAATTTTACCCTATGGCAAAAAACTATGGTAAAAGATTACGCTTATCCAAAGATGAGGAGGAGCTAATTTACCAGCATAGAGCAGCACCGCTTGAAAATATCAATGGAAATACAGCCCTTGATTTACACATTAAAGAAAGGGGTATTGGTAAAGATGACATTGTAAGCGTAAAACATTGGCAAGCTGCAAATGGGGAGTATCGTTTTTCTATTGTTACAAAAGACAATATTGATACATCCCAAATATTTAAGAGCGTGCAAACTCTTATAAGCGATTATGCACCAACTTATCCAAAAATAAATTATAGCAAAGGAGAGCATCTATTAGTTGTAAATCCAGCCGATATACATATTGGAAAGTACGCAAATGAAAGGGAAACAGGAGATAAGTATAATAGTGATATTGCCGTTCAAAGAGTTATGGAGGGTGTATTAGGGCTTATTGATAAGGCAAAGGGGTTTAATATAGATAGGATTTTGTTCTGCATTGGAAATGATGTAATGCATATTGATAATGTTTATGGATCAACTACAAAAGGAACATTTCAGGATACTGATGGAAAATGGTGGGAGCATTATGAAATAGCTCTTAAATTATATGTAAGGTGTATTGAGATATTAAGAGAAATTGCTCCTATTGATGTGGTGCATTCAATGAGCAATCATGACTACCAAAGCGGATTCCATTTAGCTCATAGCTTAAAGGCGTGGTTCAGAAATTGCCCAGAAATAACTATTGATGCTGGTGTATCGCACCGAAAGTATTATAAATACGGAAATACATTAATAGGATTGGAGCATGGAGATGGTGCTAAAATGGCAAACCTACCTTTATTAATGGCTCAGGAACAGCCTAAATTATGGGCGGATACTAAGTATCGGTATTGGTACTTACATCATTTACATCATAAAGTAAAACATAAATGGCTGGATGCAAAGGACTATATAGGCGTTTCTGTTGAGTATTTAAGAAGCCCAAGCAGTTCTGATAGTTGGCACAGTCGTAAAGGATTCTGCTCCCAAAAAGCGGTAGAGGGATTTGTGCATGAGAAAAAAAGTGGGCAAGTTGCAAGGTTAGTTCATTATTTTTAGTATTATTGCAAAGATTAATAAATAGTGCTACCGCACTTGAGGTTTCATAACACCTTGTTTTTAGTTGAGGAGAGCTGCCTAAATGGGTGGCTCTCCTTTTTAAAATCGCCTAAATTTCAGCCCCTTTTTTGCAACAAAAAAACTATTATTTTTAATAAAAATCGCTAACTGATTGACACATAGCAAGTTAATGTATAAAAATAATTGTAAAATAACCTTGACTTTTTAACAATTGTTGAAAAATAGATGTATATTTGTCCTATAATTATTAATCAAAAAAACAAAAAATTATGGAACAAACAAGATTTATTGAATTGAAAAACGAAATGCACCTTATCCGCCAAAAGGATATGCAATTAAGTGCAAGGGTAGATGCTGTTAGTGATGATAGCGATTTGGAGTACAATGAGGTTAGCTATAAGAAGCTCCATGCAACTGATTTACCAATTTACCGCAAATGGATTTGTGGGGATTCTTATTATTTTTATAGAGGTAGAATAGTTGAGGGTAGAGTAGTATGCGATAAGCTTGTGATAGAAAATCATATTATAAGCTATACAACTACTTATCTAAGTAGCGTAATGGCGGCATCAAATGAGGAGAGCAATGCAGAGGAATTTGCAGATGCAATTAGTAAACTATTAAAATATTTGGTAAAATGAATTTAATGAATAAGATATATAAGGATAATGATTTGGAAAAATCTGATGTATATAAAGATAAAAGAGGTTTTTCAATTATTACCAGGAGCGGAATTGAGAAAATCCAAGCCAGAAATGAGATTGCTGTAAGTTTTGAAGTTGTAAAAGCCGAGCTTGATAATTGCATTATAAAAGCTACCAGCTTAATAAAAGATGGAGATGATTGGATTCCTAAAATGGAAACATTTGGAAGTGCTACAAAGGATAATTGCCGCCAGCCATTTAGAATTGAAATCGCTGAAAAAAGAGCATTGGCAAGGGTAATAATAAAGACAATGAATTATACCGAAACATTGGGAGAGGATGAAATAAAACATCAATCAAAAGTAATAAACAAATGATAAGTCAATCAGCTATACGAACATTTAATGATCCTGATTATTGTGATATACTTTGGGAAGAGAGCTACTTAAACGGCTGGCGTTCCTATCCATCAAAAGCAATGCTACACGGACTTTATTTTGAGCAATATGTAATTGGATCAACAAGAGGTGGGGAGATTTACGAACTACCTAAACTTAAAAGCGGAAAGCCAAGCAAGGAGAAAACCGATTTGGATAAACTAATTGAATCCGCCAAAAAGACTATTGATAATTTAGGCATAAAGATTTTGGAGGTGCAACCTGAATGGAAGCATAATGATATAATAGGGCATCCTGATGCTTTAATTGAGATAAATGGAGATAGGGCAATAATGGATTTGAAATATACAGGAACAAGGGAGGATGAGAGTTGCCGCTGGAATCCATACGCCTGGGGGAAAGACTTGGAGTTAAAAGATTATAGCCAAGCGGTGCATTATGTGGAGATGTATTATCAAATGCATGGCGAATATTTACCATTTTTCTATCTTGTTTTTGGCAAAAGTGGGTGGGTAAAATTCATAAGTATTGACATTACAGAGCAAACTTTGGAGGATTACCGAGATACCATAAAACGATTTAGAGCCGATTTAAGCGACTTTACACCCAAACCAAGCACGGACTATAATAAGTGTAATAAGTGCCAGCTACAATGCTCTAAAAGAGCCGACAAACCAAATATAATAAATATTGAATACTAATGGATCAGATTAAGGAAGTAAGAATTGCAAGAGCAAAGGAGGTATTATGCAAAATGTTTGATGTAGAAATGGTTTATTTGGAAAATAATACCAATAGAAAGAGTAATATTATGGAAGCCAGGAGGTTTTTGATTTATTATTTGCGGAATGAAATAGGTATTACTTATCATGGAATGAAAATATACATTAAAAGTTTGCACCATTCAACAGCTATACATCATTGCATAAAAATGGATGAGTTAATGGATGTTGAAAAAGGTTTAAAGCGGCAATATAATGAATTTGTAATTGAATCCAATGAGCTTGACATGCTAAATGTAATGTTAAATGCCAAAAGAGATGTTGCAAAAGCAATTATGAAAGAAATAAAAGGAATTAATAACCAAATAAAAGAAAAGAGAAATGAAAATTACAGCAATCGTAACTGATGTTTTAGAAATCCAAAGCGGAACAAATAAAGCTGGAAAAGAATGGAAAAAACAGGGTGTTTTAGTAAAACAATTAAATGATTTTAAAGGAGATCTATTGATTGAATTTTGGAATGATAATATTTTAGAATTTGAGAAAGGGAGATCTTATATATTTAACATTATAGTTGAAAGCAGGGAATGGAATGGTAAATATTTTACAAATGTGAGTTGCAATAGTGTATCTCCTGACAATGAAAATCCATTTTAATATGATAAACGAATTTGAAAATATAACATACGAGCTTACTGATTCTGAATGGGAGATTGTTCCTACCATTATAAAAGGATTAAAAGTAAGAGTGGGCAAAGATATGGCTGTAAGTGGAACTCTTATTTGTGAGAAAATGAATATTAAGGGTGCAAGATTGCGGAAAATAATAAATCATATAAGAGTAGATAATCTCCTGTATGGGCTTTGTAGTTGCGGCAAGGGGTATTATATAGCAAAAGATTTAGGAGAGCTTGAGGGCTGTATAATTAGCCTTAGACAAAGGGTTGCAAGTCAAGTTAAAGTTTTAAATGCTTTGGAGGGGCAAACTATGATGTTTGGAGGAGTTGGGCAATTATCTATATTTGAATAATGGAAGTAATAAGAGTTATAAAAGATAAGAACTACACTACTATAAATAACCAAATATTTAAGAATAAGTCAATCAGCTTAAAGGCAAAGGGTTTAATGGGCTATCTATTAAGTTTGCCCAATGATTGGGATTTAAGCATTAATGGAATAGTGGCTTGCTCTAAGGAGGGTAGAGCTGGCATAGCATCAGTTATTAATGAGCTTATAAAGTATGGATATATTGAAAGAATAGCTGTAAGATTTAAGGGAAAATTCACGGGATATGATTACTTTGTTTTTGAAAATCCACCGAAAGCAGGAAAACCGATTACGGAAAAACCGATTACGGAAAAACCGATTACGGAAAA
>JACNLP010000066.1:0-27015 GCA_014381465.1 Flavobacteriales bacterium
TTTTTATTTCTGAGCCAGATGTATTAGAAACAGAAGCTAGCCTTATAGCTCATATTACATGCCATGGCTTGGATGATGGAATAGCTATTGCAGTAGGATTTGGAGGTACAACTCCTTACTCTTTTAGTTGGAATCCTGGTGGGCAAACAGGCGACACTGCTTTTGCTTTAACCCCTGCTGTGCATACAGTAAATATAACAGATGCAAAAGGATGTACGAATTCAGATACAGTTACTATAATTGAGCCAACCCAATTACAAATAAACATTATTGATAGTTTAACCATTCATCCATATTGTACAGGTGTTAGTTCAGCTTCCCTTACAGCAGTAGCAAGTGGAGGAACTCCAAGCTATACTTATGTTTGGTCCGATAATCCGATTATTCCACAAACCAGAGCAACAGCTACTTTTCTTGCGGCAGGAATTTATTATATTACAGTAACTGATAGTAGGGGTTGTTTAGCTATTGATTCATCAGATATAAGCGCATACACAAATTCTATGGATGCAAAAATTGATACGCAACTTTACAATGGAAATGTAAACATTAGTTGCTTTGGTGTAAATGACGGAATAGCAATTGTATCTTCTTGGGGTGCACATGCTCCTTACACTTATCAGTGGTTTGGTCCAAATAGCTACACTGCAACTAATGATAGTATCGACAATCTGTTTGCTGGGGCATATTCTGTAAATATTGAAGATACTAATGGTTGTCTTATTACCAGATACATCAACCTAACAGAGCCAGAATTACTGCAATTTACTTCCTATTTATCAACTGATGAAACTTGCTTTGGAGCTTGTAATGGAACAGTAACAGTAGATGTTTTAGGTGGAACTTTTCCTTACTTTGGTATTGCAACTAATAATAGTACAGGCAATGTGATTACTTACCAAATTTTAAGTGATACCATTACTTTTCCAAATATTTGTTCTGGAAATTATACCATAAGTTTAACTGATGACAATGGCTGCCAAAGTGCTCTTATTCAAGGCGGAAATAACCAGCAAACCATTGGCACAAGTATAAACACTATTGCTCAAATAAATACTAATTCAGTTCAGAATCTTATTTGCTATGGCGTTTCTACTGGTTCACTTTCTGTGCAAAGTCCAATGGCTGCACCAAACTATACTTATAGTTGGGAAGACCTTTTTGGAAATCTAGTAAGTACTGATACTATTGCGGATAGTTTGTCGGCACAAACTTATGTGCTTTTTGCTCATTATTCCGACTCAATGGGGATTTACACTGGTTGCACATCTACCGATACTGTTATTTTAACTCAGCCAAATGAAATAATGGCAAATGCCACTATCAATGATGCTTTATGTTTTGGAGAAAATAGTGGAAGTATTATTACTGCAGCAAGCGGTGGCACACCAAACTACACTTATTTCTGGTATCCGAATAGCGAAACTACTGCCAATATAAATAACCTAAATGCTGGCACTTATTCTGTGGACATAAGCGATAACAATAACTGCTACAAAACCGATACTTTCACAGTTGGAGAACCAACAGCAGTGGTAGTTAGCATCACGCAAAATGGCAATCAATTAGTAAGTACAGTTAGTGGCGGAACGCCTTCCTATTCCTACCAATGGAGTAGTGGACAAACTAATCATAATATTATTGCAAATAATTCTGGGGCATACACCTTAACTATAACAGATGCCAACGGTTGTGAGCAAACTTCTAACACCATTGTGATAACTGCTGTTCAGCAAATAGAGGCAGAAGAATTCACCCTTTTTCCTAATCCTTTTAAGCAGGAAACACTTTTAGATTTTGGTACAATAAAAGAAATGGTTTCCATTAAAATATTAGATGTTTGTGGTAATGCTTTGGAAGTTCACGATTTGAAAAATGCCGAGCAATTCACCATTAAAAGAGGCAACAAAGCTTCCGGAATTTACTTCTTGGAAGTAAAAATGGATGGCGAAACTTTACACAAAAGATTGGTTATTCAGTAGAGAATAATTGGTTGCCGGTATTAATGGCTTAGTCAAAAGTAATTTTTTTTCTAGAAAACCAACAATCCTCCAATAAAAATTACAATTCCAGCAAGGAGTAAAATAAGGGTATAAGGTAAAATTTCTTTGGCTTTAAGGCCTGTAATTCCCAAAAGAGGCAAAGCCCAAAATGGTTGTAGCATATTGGTGAGTTGGTCGCCATAAGCCAAAGCCATTACACTTTTTGGGATGCTTACTCCTAATTGTGTGGCAGCATCTACAATTATAGGGCCTTGCACTGCCCATTGTCCGCCACCGCTTGGCACAAATACATTTACAATCCCAGCACTAATAAAAGTAAAAATAGGGAAAGTAGTTTCGTTAGAAATATTTACAAAAAAGTCAGACATAATTTGTACCAAACCCGAATGATTCATAATGCCCATTATTCCAAAATAAAGCGGGAATTGTATCAATATCCCTGAGGCACCACCAATGGCGCTATTCACGGCTTTCAAAAAGTTAAAGAATGATTTGTGCATCACAATAGCCAAACCTAACAATACCAAATTAATGTAATTGGGATTAATAATTTTTAAGGAGATAGTTTCCGGCAAAATAAATGCCTTATAAAAAGTATAAAACAAAATAATGCCGCCAAAAAGCAAAGCCATTATTCTGCTATGGTCCAATTTTTCTGCTCCGCTAATTATAGTTTTTTCTTCTTTTCCCTCTGTTTTAAGATTGATTGAACTGCCAGAGTTTTGTTTTCCCAAATAATACATCAAAAAAGGTAATGTAATCAGCAATACAATACTGATGCTAATATTCATAGTGGAGAAAATAGTATCGGCTTGTGAAATCACCCCAATTTTGTCGGCCAAAAAGTGTCCTTCTTCTGCAATTTTTATGGGTGCAGAACCTGAAATTCCGCCATGCCACACCATAAGTCCTGAATAGCCAGCCGCACCAATTAAGGGGTAGTTAAGCAATATTCCTTTTTTGCTGGCGTGTTCACCTACTTTCCGAGCAAAGATGGCGCCAAAAATAAGCCCCAATCCCCAATTAAAGAAAGAAACCAAAAGGGTGAAAAAGCAAATAATGGCTGCTGCATTGGCAGTATTATTACAATATTTTGTGCCTTTTTCAATAAGTTTGCTAATGGGTTTGCTTAGCGCTAATGCGTGCCCGAGCACGAGCATCAGCATCATTTGCATGGCAAAAACAAGTAGGGGAGGATGCCAAACCCCTTGCTCCCAAAATTGCAAAAGTTGAAGAAGATGGGGTTCTCCAACTTCTGATTGTGTTAAAAATAATGCCAGCAGAAAAGTGAAAAAAGTAAGGATTACCGCTATGGTAAAAGGAGTTGGCAATACCAACTTAAATACTTTTTCGAACCGACTAGCGAAAGTCATTTCTTAAAATGGCAAATCATCTTCTGCTGATGCTGGTGTATCAAAAACAGGTGGTTCTTCCATTTCTTCTGATGTAGAACTTTCAACTCCAATCTTTTCAATTTTCCAAGCATCTATATTGTGAAAATACCTGCCATTCCACTCCCTTGAGGATAAGTTGAAAGAAACTTCAACTTGGTCACCAACATTATAATGTTCCAGCATAGCAATTTTATCTTCCCCAAAAAGCTGGAAACAAATCTCAGGGTTGTATTGTGCGCCAGTATCTACAAGAAAAGATTGTTTTTTCCATTCTTTTCCTGCTTTTGAAGTTCCATTTTCTACACTTAATTTGCTACTAATTTTTCCTTTTATCGATAAACTCATTTCTTAATATGTTTTAATTTTAAAGTACAAAAATAGCTAAATTGTCAGAAATAAAATCTTCTATAAAGCATTTGTGCTAAAATGTTAAAAAATAATATCTTTGCATTCCAAATTTTGCGGCTGTGATGGAATTGGTAGACATGCTAGATTTAGGATCTGGTGCTGCAAGGCGTGGGGGTTCGAGTCCCTTCAGCCGCACAAAGAAAGAGCAAGCAGAACGCTTGCTCTTTTCGTTAAACCATATTACTTCCAATATTCTTGCCGCCATCAACATAAATGACTTGTCCTGTAATAAATTCTGTTTCAGGGTTAGCAAGAAACGAAACTGTTTGTGCGATATTTTTAGGAGTTCCCATGCTTTTTGTTGGCTGTGCTTTTATCAAATTTTCAATAACATTTTCAGGAAGTTTTTGGGTTAAAGGAGTGTCGATTAGTCCTGGTGCAATGGCGTTTACAAGCACATTGTATTTACCCAGTTCAAGTGCCAACACTCTTGTAAGTGAGACTACACCCGCTTTTGATGCGGCATAATTGGATTGCCCTTTGTTTCCCAGCCATGCCCTTGAGGCAATATTGATTATTCTCCCATTGTTTTTCTCTTTCATCATTATTCCTGCCGATTTGCACATTAGCCAACAACCTTTTAAGTTTATTTCTACTACTTTATCAAAATCCTCTGTGGGCATTTTCCAAATCATATTATCTTTTATGATTCCTGCATTATTTACTAGCACATCTAATTTTCCGTACTTCTTTTTTATAAATCTGAACAAATCCAGCACAGAATTCTCTTTGCTAATATCACAGTTGTAATATATTGATTTTCCAGTATTTTCTGATTCTAATTTTATGCCATTTTCATCATCTATATCCACTAAAATGGTGAAATATCCTTCTGATAGTAACCTTTCAGAGATTGCTTTTCCAATTCCTTTTGATGCCCCTGTTACTACTGCTATTTTCCTTTCCATTATTTTGAGTTTTTTAGTTTAATAATTTTTGATGCAATACTAATTGCAATTTCTTCTGGTCCTTCTGCATTTATTTCTAGTCCCATTGGCATATCTACTTTTTCTAATTCTGATTTTGAACATATTTCTGCATCTAAAAACATCTTCTTTGTAAGCCTTACTTTTCTTTTGCTTCCTATCATTCCTAAGTATGCAAAATCCTTTTTTATGCAGTACGATAAAATATCTCTATCATGAGAGTGCTCATAAGTCATAATTGTGATATAAGTGTTTTTATCAAATGGCAGTTTGGGTAAGATTTCTTTGTAGGAAAGATGTAGTTTATTGATTTTCTTATTTTTTATCTTATCAATATATTCTTTTCTATCATCAATTATATAAACCTCAAAACCCAGATTTCCCATTAAATTAGCAAGAGCATTTCCTGTATGTCCTGCTCCAAAAATGTATATTTTATTTGTTTTCATAATAGGTTCAATAAATATTTTTACAAGTCCTCCGCAACACATATTGTGATGACTTAATAAATCGTGTGTAAAAAGGCTCGATTTCTTTTTTTTTATTTGTTTTAAGGAGTTTTCTATTACTCTTTTCTCTAAATTTCCGCCACCAATTGTTCCATGTATTTCACCATTTTCAAATACCAACATTTTGGCTCCCACTTTTCTTGGAGCAGATCCTTTTACCTCTACAATGGTACAAAGTGCAGAAGATAATTCGGATGAATTTGCTATGTCAATTAACTTTTTCAATGACAATATTTTTTATAATCTTCAGGAGTGTTAATATTTATTAAAATACTATTATCATTTACCTTTATTTGTTGCTTCTCAAATCTTGAGAAAACATCTCTAAGTGTTAAATTATAGTTATTTTCTTTTAAGACCTCTTGCTTCACTTTCTCTGAAATTAGAATTGGATGTCCTTTTTGATTTTTATAAATTGCTTGAATTATTTCTGCTTCTTTAGGACAATTGATGAGTTGATTAATCAAACTTTCAGAAACAAATGGATTGTCAATATTTTGAATAAAATACCAATCGCTATTTACCTCTTGCAATCCTAATTGCAAAGAATAAATTCTACCTTTTTCATAATCATTGTTTACTACTGATTTTTTCAGAAAAGCAAGTTCATCATTCACTACAATTATTTGTTTTTCAACATCACAGTTATGGTATTTTTTTGTAATTATCTGATGAAATGCATATCCATCAACCCTTAAGAGAGCTTTGTGTTTGCTCATTCTTTTTGACTTTCCTGCAGATAGGATTATTACTGAAAAAGTGCTGTCCATACTAATGTGTAAAATAATCAAAAAATAAAATGCTTAAATATGATATATGTCATATTTTAATTGTCTGCTGAAAAGTAAATTTACCGCTCAATATTTAAACAAAACTTTCGCATGAACGGATTAGAAAATTTGCTTGGCAAATGTAAGGAATATGCTTTTGATTTAGAATTTAACAGGGCAAAACAATGGAAGTCAGAAGATGATAAAAGAGTATTGGTTGGTTATATGCCGATCTATTTTCCAAGAGAAATATTGCATGCAGTTGGAGCTATGGGAGTTGGGATATTTGGTGGAGGCGATAGAAAACAAATCATAAAAGGTGATGCTTATTATCAATCGTATATTTGTCATATTCCTAGAAGCATAATTGAATTAGCACTTGATAAGCACATGGAGCATTTAGATGGATTTATATTCCCATCAATCTGTGATGTAATACGAAACCTATCTGGAATATTTAAGCAATTAAAAGTAGGAAAGTTTGTAAAATACATGGATTTCCCTCAAAACTTTTTACCTGAAGTTGGAGGTAAGTTTTATCAAGATGAGATGAAACATGTACTAAAATACATTAAAGAAATAAATGGTGTTAAACTTACAACTGAAAATTTAAATCACTCCATTGAACTTTATAATAAAAACAGAAAATTAATTGAACATATTTACAATGTGCGACAAGAATTTCCTTGGAGAATATCAATTGAGGATTTGTATCATGTAATTAGAGCAGGAACTGTAATTCCTGTAGAAGAACATAATGAGATTTTAGAGGAACTTTGTGCAATTATTGATGAGGATATAGGAGCACCAATGGATAAGATAAAGGTTGTGGTTTCTGGTGCTTTTTGTGAGCAACCATCAATTGGACTTATTAAAGCAATTGAAGAGGCGGGTTGCTATGTTGTTGATGATGATTATATGTTGGGTTCAAGGATGATTTTAGCAGATATTGATAGCAAATCAGATAATCCTTTAGAAGCAATTTCAAATGCATATATAAATCATTCTCAGTATTCTTCATCAATTTATGATGTGCATAATCCAAAAGAATACCGATTAGCCAAAATTGTAAAAGAAAGAGGGGCTGATGGAGTAATATTTGCTTCTGCCTCTTTCTGTGATCCTTCTTTGCTTGATGCTCCAATTTTTCAAAATGCCTTTGATGAATTAGGAATAAGATATATAGCGTTTCAGTATTCTGAAAACATCAATCAATATAAAGTGATAAAGGAACAAGTAGGAACATTTTCGGATTCAATTAAACTTTGGGAAGATTAAAAGATAATGCAGAAATTCATCAATGAAAAAAATATTTAGTAATCAAAACAGCTAATAGTCAATAACTAACAAGCAATAAATATGGCAAAAGAAGCACAAAAAGAAAGAAGTATGATTCTCCAAAAAGAGATGATTGCTGGTCTCTTTGACGATTTAGCAAATGCTAAAGAATTAGGTAAAAAAGTATGCTATACTTTTATTCCAGGGAACTTATCAGAACTTATTAGAACTTTTGATATGCTTCCTGTATATCCTGAAATTAATGCACTGCAATCGGCAATGAGAAAAAAATCAGCATCTTATATTAAGGAAGCAGAAAGAAATGCTCATTCTGAGGATGTATGTACTTATGTAAAATGTGATGTAGGCATGATGATGAAAGGAAATATTGGCCCGACAGGACAAAAAATTCCAGAACCAGATGTGCTACTTTTATCATATACTGGTTGTTTTACATTCTTAAAATGGTTCGAAACGCTTAAAAGAGAATACCCAAATGCAAAGGTTATTATGGTACACACTCCTTATCAGGAAAATGCAGAAATGACTCCTGAAATGACAGAGTATATGGTGAAACAATTCAAAGAAGAGGTGATTCCTCAATTTGAAGAAGTTACAGGAATAAAATATGATGAAGAGAAACTAAAAAGACATTTGGTACTTGCAAAACAGGCAGAAGATTGGATTACCAAAATCTTTGAAACAACCAAACATAAACCATCTCCAATTGACGCTTATTTTGCTGGGGTTTATTACATAGGTCCTATTAATATCGGATTTAGAGGAACAAAAGAAGCAGTAGAATACTATAAAGAACTATACTCTGAAATACAAGAGAGAATTCGTTTAGGTTTAGGCCCAATCACTCCTGAAGGAGAGATGAAAGAAGAAAAATACAGATTAGTAGTTGAGGGTCCTCCAAATTGGACTTCTTTCCGTGAATTCTGGAAAATATTTTATGATATGGGAGCTGTAATTGTAGCCTCATCTTATACAAAAGTAGGTGGAGTTTATGATATGGGCTGGAGGCATGATGCTTCAAGACCTTTAGAATCATTAGCAGAGTATTGTATGAATTGCTATACAAACTTAAATATCCCACAAAGAATTGATTTACTAACTAAGTGTATTGAGGATTATGATGCGGATGGATATATTACAAACTCCATTAAAAGTTGTAATTCTTTTTCAGCAGGGCAATTAGGTATGATGAGAGAAATTGAAGATAGACTAGAAATCCCAGTTGGTTTTATCGAATCTGATTTGGTTGATCCAAGGTATTTTTCTTACTCAAATATTAAAAACAGATTAGAATCATTTTTCCAGATGTTAGAGCAAAGAAAATCAATGCAAACAATAAGCGAAAAATAAAATAATTATAGAATGAAAAAATATTATTTAGGTATCGATTTAGGTTCTACAACTTCCAAAGCGGTTATCATTAATGAAAAAGATGAGATAATTGGAAGAGGAATTACAAATACAAGAGCCAATTATAAAGTAGCAGCTGATATAGCAAGAGAGGAAGCTACTTATGATGCGCGATTTACTCTTCTTACACAAAGACTACAAGAAGAAATTGACTCAAAACCAGAGTTTAAGAAATACATGAAAGATATTCGTTCAGTATTTCAATATCGCCAGTTTAAAAGAAGAATGGATAGTTTAAGAGCTATGCTTTTAAAAACGGTAAATGAGTTTAAGTACAATAATAAAGAAGATATAAAACAAGCATTAATTAAGATTTTAGGAATCATTGAACCACAAATTAGAAATGAATTTGTTAATGAAAATTTAGGTTCTAAAAATCAATTTTTCCGTGACATTGTTAGCGAAAGATATAATCAGGAAGTAGAAAAAGCAGATAAATTAGTTTTTGAACCTTTAATGTTAGCATTTGATAAAAGTATTACACCAGTTGAAAATGAAATGGTGAAATATAATTTTAAAGAATTGATAGATGAATCAATGAATGTGCTTGATGAAAAATACAAAGGATTGCTTGACCAGCCAGAACATGGAGATAAGGAAGATTGGTATTATGCAGAACTCAATGCAGTAAAAAGCAATTACAAAAATGTAGAAAGTACTCTTAGAGAGCATATTGATCAAATTGCTGATGAAGATATTCATATCTCAAATATGGTGGGTACTGGCTATGGTAGAGCATTACTTCCTTTCCCAGAGGATTGTATTAAATCTGAGATTTTATGTCATGCTTTTGGAGCACATGCAATTTTCCCAAATACTCGAACAGTTTTAGATATCGGAGGGCAGGATACTAAAGCAATTCAAGTGGATAGCCATGGCTTAGTTACATCATTTCACATGAACGATAGATGTGCAGCAGGATGCGGAAGATATTTAGGTTATATTGCTGATGAATTTGGCATTTCATTAAATGAGTTAGGTCCTGAAGCATTAGAGGCAGACAAAGAAGCAACAATTTGCTCTACTTGTACTGTTTTTGCTGGTGCTGAGGTAAAAGAACTTCTGCATAATGGAGAAAAAAGACCTAACATTTTAGCAGGATTACATAAAGCAATTGTGCAAAGAGCAATGTCATTAATTGCTCGTTCTGGAGGAGTAAGAAATGAATTTACTTTCACTGGCGGAGTAGCAAGAAATCAAGCGGTTTTAAAATATGTAAAACAAATGGTAACTGATTCTTATGGTGAGCTTACTATGAATATCCATACTGACTCTATTTTTATGGGTGCCTTAGGAGGAGCAATGTTCGCAAGAAGAAATATTGAAGTTGATTTACCATCAAAAAAGAAGAAGAAATAAAATAATAAATAGCAAAAGACCAAAAAGCAATAAAAATGAACGATACAATTTATACAATGGGAGTAGATGTGGGTGGAAGCTATATCAAATGTGTTTTAGTTTCCTATAATAAAGAAATTAATGACCATAAAGTTTTAGATAAACAAACTGAAAAGATTAGAAAGAGAAATCCCAAAATAGTTGCATCTGAAATTGTTACAGATTTATTAAAAAGAAATAACTTGGATTACGATAAAGATATTTCCTATTTAGCATCTACTGGTGAAGGAGAAATGGTAGAAAGAAAAACAGGTCATTTTTATAGTATGACTTCTCATTCCAGAGGTGGAAAACATTTTTTTCCTGATGCTAAAACAGTAGTTGACATGGGTGGGCTTTATGTTCGTGCTATTAAGATAGATGAAAAAGGAAAGGTTATGGACTATAAAATGACTGGTCAATGTGCTTCTGGTTCAGGTCAATTTATTGAGAATATATCAAGATATCTTGGATTGGCAATTGAGGAGGTAGGTCAGATGTCATTAAAAGCAGATAATCCTGAAATTCCATCAGGAATATGTGCTGTACTTGCAGAAACAGATGTGATTAATTTAGTTTCAAAAGGACTTTCAACACCCAATATTGTAAAAGGGATAAATCTTTCAATTGCACAAAGAGTTGTAAAATTATTAGGTGCATTAAAAGCAGAATCTCCAATTGCACTTGTAGGAGGTATGGGAATGAATGAAGGTATGGTGCAAGCTGTAGAAGAACTTGCAGAAGGAAAGAAAAATAGAGATTTTAAATTCTTAAGCAGTAAAGATGCAATTTATTCAGGAGCAATAGGAGCAGCACTTTGGGGAGGTTTCCGTTATTATAAATTGAAAGAAAAAGGAGTAACTCTTTAAAATATGAAAACACTTCACTCAGAAATTAAATCAGGAGAAATTGTAAAGAACATTAGCACTTTATTAGTTGAAAATGCTTCTAAGTTTGGAAATAAAATTGTTTTTCAAGAGAAAGTGGATGGAATTTACAAAGGTATCTCTTGGGATAAATTCCTGTCAGAGATTAAAAATATAGCTTCCAATTTAATAGATTTAGGATTCGAGAAAGGGGAGAAAATGATTATTTACTCTCCAAATAGATTGGAGATGTTAGAATTGGAGTTGGCTGTTATGTCAATTGGAGGTGTTGCAGTTCCTATTTTTGCATATTTTAAAGAAGATACAGCAAAACTACTGATGGAGCATTCTGATGCTACTTATTTAGCAGTTGCAGAGCAATTACAGTTAGATCGAACAGACCATAATCTTCCCTTTAAAAAAGTGATTCATTTTGATGATGTGAAAGACGATAAATTCAATAATCTAATTTCTTTTAAAAATTTACTCTCAGCTAATAAAAATGAAGTCTTAGATTTAGATATTTCCCCTGATGATATTTGTTTAAATATGTACACCTCTGGCACAATGGGAACCCCAAAATGTGTACAATTATCTCATAAAAACATCTTATCTCAACAAGCTGCAATCAAAGAAATTCTTAAAGTAAATCAAGAGGATAAGTTTCTATCTTATTTGCCTTGGCATCATAGTTTTGGAGGAATTTTCGAACTTTTTTCAGCACTTTACAATGGAGCAACATACTCAGTAGAATCATCTTTTGGAAAGGATGTAAAAGTAATTATTGAAAATTGGAAAGAAATAAAACCAACAGTATTTTTCTCTGTACCAAAGGTATATCAAAATTTGGTAGAGCTATGTAATCAAGATGAGGATACAAAACAATTATTTTTCAACTCAGGACTCAAATTCATATTTACGGCTGCTGCATCACTTCCTATTAATTTGTCTAATCTTTTCCAAGAAAAAGGAATTACAGTTGTTGAGGGTTGGGGATTAACAGAAACATCTCCTTGTTGCACGCTTACAAACCCTGATTTAGAGAGACAGACAGGTGTTGTTGGTGTCCCGATTCCTGGTGTTAGCCTTAGGATTGCAGAGGATGATGAAATTCAAGTGAAAGGTCCTAATGTGATGAAAGAATATTATAAAAATGAGGAAGCGAATAAAGATATTTTCACAGAAGATGGTTGGTATAAAACAGGGGATGTAGGTAGTATTACATCATCAGGATTAAAATTGATTAGCAGAAAAGATAGAATTTTCAAACTATCCAATGGAGAGAAGGTTATTCCAACTGATTTAGAGAAAATTATTGAGAAAAAATGTCATTATGTGCAATATGTAATTGTATCTGGAACTGGTAATGATTATCCAGTGGCGCTTATTTTTCCAAATCAAAATCTGTTAAAAAATCCCGATTATCAGAAATCTCCAGAAGATGGTTGTTTTTGCCCGAGAAATATAAATGAATTTGGTAGATGTTTACAAGGATGTTTGAAGCAATCTAATGATGAATTGAAACAGAAATTCGCTAAAATTAAAAAAGCAGTTGTGTTAGACTCCTCTCTTTCATTAGAAGATAATACGCTTACTCCCTCAATGAAAATGGCACCTAAAAATGTCTTAGAAAAATATAAATCATACTACCTAAATATGTATGGCGAACAGCTTTCAACAGAAGATAATTTATATATTATTGATTTAGAAGATGAGTGATTACAAAATAAATTCAACAGAAGATTTAAAGAATTTAATGAAGGGCTACTTCTCTGATTTATCTTCTTCTAAAAAAATTGCTTGGTGTACTTCTGTTGGTCCAGCCGAATTATTAAGGAGTTTTGGCTTTGAAGTATATTTTCCTGAAAATCATGGAGCACTTTTAGGAGCAAGCCGAACGGCCATGGATTTTATTCCTGAATCGGTAAAGTTGGGTTATGCAGGAGATATTTGTTCTTATCTAACTGCAGATATTGGTTCGTATTTACAAAAGAAAACTCCCCTTACAAAGCAGTACGGTATGGAGGGTGTTCCCAAGCCAGATTTAATAGTTTATAATACTAATCAATGCAGAGAGGTTCAGGATTGGTTTATGTGGTTTGCAAAAGAATTTGATTGCCCTATTTTTGGAATAAAACCTCCCAGACATTTAGATCAGGTGAGTAAGGAAGATATTGCGGATGTTTCAGCACAATTTAAGCAGATGATCCCAGTTTGCGAGAGAGTATCTGAAAATAAATTTGATATTGATAAGTTCAGACATACCTTAAACCTTAGTAAAGAAGCTACTGATTTATGGAAAGATTGTTTAAATACAGGAAAGAACTCTCCTTCTCCAATTAGTTTTTTTGATGGCGCAATCCACATGGGGCCTATTGTAGTTTTAAGAGGAACAGAAAAAGCAAAAGAATACTATCAGAAATTGTATAAAGAATTGCAAAAGAATGTAGAAAATGGACTTGGTTTTTTGCAGAAAGCTGATAGTAGAGTATATTGGGAAGGTATGCCGATTTGGGGGAAATTGAGGTATTTCTCAAACCTTTTTGTAAATAATAATTCAGCAGTTGTTGCTTCCACTTATTGTAATTCATGGATTTTTGATGCCTTTGATACTAAGGACCCTTTTGCATCTTCTGCACTTGCTTATACCGAGATTTTCATTAATAGAAGTGAGCAGGCAAAATTTGAAATTCTCAAACAACATATACAAGACTTTAATATTGATGGTATGATTTTTCATGATGCAAAAACTTGTTTTAATAATTCAAATGCTAGATTTGGTATGCCACTAAGGTTAAAAGAGGAAACTGGAATTCAAACTCTTGTTATTGAAGGCGATTTATGTGACTTAAGATTCTTTTCTGAAGGACAAACTACAACTAAAGTAGAAACTTTTATTGAGCAAATGAATTGATGAATAAAACAAAAAAAATAGCAATTGTTGGTTTAGGTCCAGTAGGAATGGTTTTGGCTGTTCATCTTAAAAATGCAGGACATAATGTTGCTCTTTTTGTTAGAAGTGAGGAAAAGAAAGAAATCATATCAGATAATGGTATTGTATTATCGGGTTTTATAAGTGCAAAAGCCGAGTTTCAATATGTGTTTGATGATATTTCTAAATTAAAAGACTTTGATGCTGAAATTATTATTTCTGCTGTAAAATCACATCAAATTTCTCTACTCTTAGAAATGATTGAGCCATATATTTCAAAAAACACTTTGATGGTTTGTGCTCAGAATGGAATTGATACTGAAAATGAATATTCTACTTTATTTAACAAATCACATTTATTAAGAATGGTTATCAATTTTGCTGGTAGATTAAAAAACCCTTATGAAACAGAAGTAACTTTTTTTAATGCGCCCAACTATATAGCTCCATTAAATGAAAGATTAGCTAATACTTCTCAGATAATTGCAAGCTCATTAATAGATAATAAATTAGACACTCTTTCTTGTTCATATATTGAATTAAAAAAGAATATTTGGGAGAAAACCATTCTAAATTCCTCACTAAGTGCTTTATGTGCCTTATCTAAACTAACAATGTTGGAAGTAATGTCCGACCCTGATTTACTTTTAGTTGTTAGGCAAACTATTGAGGAATCTATTGAAGTTGCCCAGAAAGAGGGTGTTAATATTTCAGATGATTTTCTCGATTATTGTATGATTTATCTTACAAAAGCAGGAGATCATTTCCCATCTCTAGCAGTCGATTTTATGAATAATAAATCAACTGAAATAGATTTGTTTAATGGAAAAATTGTTGCTTATAGTAAAAATCATAATCTAAGAACTCCTATTAATTCTGCTTTTACTTCAATGATGAGAGCAATGACTGCAAAAGCTAAACGAGAACAATTAAATCAAGCAATATGACAACAAATAATACATATTTTTTAGGTGTAGATATTGGTTCATCTTTTACAAAACTTATTGTAATTGATAAAGAGGATAATATTGTGTTTTCACAGCTTACTAAAACTCTAAATAGAGATAAAGAAGTTTTACAAAATATTTTAAAAGATATTGATAATCAGTTTGACTTAGAAAATATTTGTGCTACAGGATATGGTAGGAAGCATTTTAAAAAGGCAAACATTACAAAAACAGAAATACATTGCTCCTCAATTGGGCTTAATGCACTTTTCCCTGAAGAAAAAACAATAATTGATATAGGCGGTGAGGATATAAAAGTAATAAAAAGTAGTGATAAAGGAAAGGTAGAGGATTTTTATATGAACACTAAATGTGCGGCTGGAACAGGAACTTTTATTACCGAAATTGCTGAAAGAGCAGAATTGGATTTGTCAAAAATGAGTGAGTTGGCAGCACAATCAGAAATGAATAAAGAACTAAATAGTTTTTGTACTGTTTTTGCAAAAACGGAAATAATGAAATGGATTTTTGATGAAATGCCAGAGAAAGATTTAGCAAGAGGAATTTATATTTCCATTGTAAATAGAATTGCTAAACTTAAAATGGACAGCTCAGTGCCGATTTATTTAATTGGTGGAGTGGCTGAGTTTCATCCTTTTTTAACAAATATTATGGAAGAAATGTTCAAAAAAGAAATAATTGTACCAAATAATCCTCAAATGACAAATGCATTTGGGGCCGCAATTGCAGCTAAAAACCAATATAAAATCAAATAAAAAATGAAAGCATATCACGATAAAGAAAAAGGAGTAGGAATCACTTATGATGATTTGTATTTAATTAACGGTGCAAGAACTGCATTTGGTAGATTAAGTGGTAGTTTAGGAGGTG
Organism: Flavobacteriales bacterium; assembly: GCA_014381465.1. Classification (GTDB taxonomy): domain Bacteria; phylum Bacteroidota; class Bacteroidia; order Flavobacteriales; family BACL11; genus DUAL01. Next base: position 15,733 of record JACNLP010000066.1, read on the forward strand.
TTTCTCCAACTGACTTAGGAATTTTCGCTTCAAAAGGAGCTTTAGAAAAATCTGGTGTAGATGCAAATGATATTGACCAAGTTATTATGGCAAATATTGGGCAAAGTTCTGCTGATTCATACTTTTTACCAAGGCATATTGCATTGTATTCTGGTGTTCCTAAGGGTGTTCCTGCTCTTATGGTGCAGAGGATTTGTGGTTCAGGTTTTGAGTCCATTATTACCGGTGCCGAGCAAATTACTTTAGGAAAGGCAAAAGCAACTCTTTGTGGGGGAACGGAAAACATGACACTCTCACCAACAGTAAGTTTTGGAAATAGAAATGGTTACGCACTTGGTAGAATTGAGTTTTTGGATATGTTGTGGGAAGCTCTAAATGATACTGCAGCAGTACCTATGGGAGTAACTGCCGAGAATATTGCAAAGAAACACGGAATAACTAAAGCGCAAGTTGATGTTTTTGCAAAACAATCAGTTGATAGATATATAAAAGCAAAAGAAAATGGAATTTTTGATGATGAAATAGTTCCCTTAAATTCAACTGTATTTGAAGTTGAAGGATTAAAACCAAGAAAAGTAAGATTACCAAGAAAGCTTGTTGACTTTGTTACAGATGAAAATGTTCGCCCTGCAGATTTAGAAAAGATGGCAAAATTACCAACTGTTTTTGCTAAAGATGGAGTGCAAACGGCAGCAAATTCTTCAGGAATTGTAGATGGTGCAGCAGTTGTTGTTGTGGCAAATAAAGAATTTTGTGAAGAAAAAAATATAAAACCACTTAGTAGAATTGTTGCATCTGCAACTTGCGGCATTGACCCAAAATATATGGGATTAGGCCCTGTTCCAGCAATCAAATTAGTATTAGAAATGGCAGGACTTACAATGGAAGATATTGGCTTGATAGAAATAAATGAGGCCTTTGGAGCTCAATATCTGGGGTGCGAAAAAGAATTAGGTTTTGATAGGAAAATTGCCAATGTAAATGGTGGTGCAATTGCACTTGGACATCCACTTGCAGCAACAGGAACAAGAATATCTTTAACGCTATCAAGAGAAATGAAAAGAAGAGGGGTAAGATATGGACTTGCTTCTGCTTGTATTGGAGGAGGACAAGGAACAGCAATTTTATTTGAAAATATGAATAATTAATAGATGAAGATATGAAAGATAAAATGATACAATGGAAGATGGTAGAAAAAGATGCTGACTTTGACTTAGTTGAATCGCCACTTCCTTCAATAAATGATGGGGAGGTTTTAATAAAAATTGCAGGTTGTGGCGTATGTCATACCGATATTAGTTTTTGGCATTATGGAGTAAAAACAAAACAGGACTTACCGCTTACTTTAGGACATGAAATTAGTGGAACAGTTATTAATGGTCCTGATAAATGGATGGGAAAGAATGTGATTATTCCAGCTGTTCTGCCTTGTGGAGATTGTGAATTATGTAATAATGGAAGAAGTAATATCTGCCAAAAACAATTAATGCCAGGAAATGATTTTGAAGGAGGTTTCGCTTCTCATATTGTTGTTCCATATAAATATCTGTGTTCTGTTCCCGATAAGGTTTTAGAAAAATATACACTTCCTCAACTTTCCGTTATTGCAGACGCAATATCAACTCCTTATCAGGTAATTGATAAATCTGAGTTAAAAGAAGGTGATTTGGCAATTGTAATTGGCGTTGGTGGTGTAGGAATATATGGAGCTCAGATAGCAAAAATTAAAAGAGCAAAAGTAATCGCCTTAGATATTGATGATGAGAAACTTGAGATTGCAAAAAACAATGGAATTGATGCAACTTTAAATACAAAAGAGTTAGACTTTAAAGGTATAAAATCTAAAGTAAGAGAAATAGCAAAAAACTTAGGAGTATCTAAATATGGATGGAAAATATATGAAATGTCAGGGTCAACAGCAGGACAAGAATTAGCTTTCGGATTAATTACTTTTACATCTACACTTTCAATTGTTGGTTTTACAATGGATAAACTAAATGTAAGATTAAGTAACTTAATGGCTTTTGATGCAAAACTAATAGGAACATGGGGTTGTAAGCCTGAACTTTATCCAGAGGTTGTAGAACTTGTTGCACAAGATAAATTAAGGGTAGATCAATTTGTGGAGACTTTTCCTTTATCAGAAATAAATGAAGTTTTTAAAAACACATTAAATCATAAATATAACAAAAGATCGGTATTAGTACCGTAAATTATTAACTATAAAAAACATAAATTATGTTAAACAATCATAACTTAGTAAATCAGGAATACACAGAAATTTTATTTGAAAGAAAACCTGCAAAGGACTTTGAAGGAAACGAAATTGAAGGGCTTTATAACGCATGGATTTCTTTAAATAACCCACTACAATATAACTCATACACTACTGATGCTGTAAAGGAAATTGTTTTGGCTTTTAGAGAAGCATCAAACGACAGGTCGGTTGTTGCAATTGTTTTTACTGCTGTTGGAGATAAAGCTTTTTGTACAGGAGGGAATACTAAAGAATATGCAGAATATTATGCAGGAAACCCTCAAGAGTACAAACAGTATATGCGACTTTTTAATGATATGGTTTCTGCAATTTTAATGAGCGACAAGCCTGTAATCAATCGTGTAAATGGAATGAGAATTGGAGGAGGGCAAGAAATAGGAATGGCATGTGATTTTTCTATTGCGCAAGATATGGCTCGTTTCGGACAAGCAGGACCAAAACATGGTTCGGCACCTGATGGGGGCTCTACTGATTTCTTACACCTTTTTGTTGGAGTAGAATTGGCAATGTTTTCTTGTACAGTTTGCGATCCTTGGAGTGCACATGAGGCTCATAGACATGGTTTGCTTACCGAAATTGTTCCTGCACTTAAAGTTGATGGAGAGTTTGTAAATAATCCACTTGTAAGAACGGATAGATGGATTAGTAAGAAAACAGGAGAAATTATTTATGGTATGCCAAAAAAAGGAGAATCTCTTGCTAAAGCAAAACAGTTGGTAAAATCTGGAGAGATGGACCTATCATTATTAGATGCTGCAGTAGAGAAAATATGCACAAAATTAATGATGACTTTTCCTAATTGTTTAAGTAAGACTATTAATTCTATAAGAAAGAAGAAATTGGAACATTGGGATAAAAATAAAGAAAGTAATAGAGATTGGTTAGCATTAAACATGATGACGGAAGCAAAAGCTGGATTTAAGGCATTTAATGATGGCCCAAGAGGAAATAGAGAAGTTGATTTCGTGAAATTAAGACAAATGCTTGCAAAAGGAATGGAGTGGAATGACAAAATGCACAAAGCAATTTCTCCTAAAGTATAAAAGTAAAAAATGAAGAAAATTAAAGTTGAATATTTATTTGATAATTCCATTGCCAGAATTATTTTAGATGATGGAAAAGGAAATGTTCTTGATTCTGTAATGATGAAGGATTTACATCAATTGTTAGATGATTTTTCTGCCAATAAGAATTTAAAACTCATCACTTTTGAAGGAGAAGGAAAACACTTTTCTTTTGGAGCAAGTGTGGAAGAACACACCAAAGAAAATGCAGCAGAAATGTTAAGCTCTTTTCATGGAATGTTTTATAAAATAATGGAATTGGCTATCCCAACTCTTGCAAAAATTTCAGGACAATGTTTGGGTGGAGGATTAGAATTAGCACTTATTTGTAATACAATATTTGCAGATAAAACAGCTTTTGTTGGGCAGCCAGAAATTATTTTAGGAGTATTTCCCCCTCCTGCATCTTTACTACTACCATTAAAAATTGGAAATGCAAGAGCAGAGGAATTGTTAATTACAGGAAAATCAGTTTCAGCAGAAAAAGCAAAACAGATGGGGCTTATTGCAGAAGTATTTGAAGATAAAGAAAGTATGAATGAAGGTGTAAATTCTTGGATTGAGAAACATATCCTAGCAAAAAGTGCTTCTTCTCTAAGATTTGCTTGTAAAACATCTCGAACATTCTTTAATCATATAATGAGTAAGTTTCTCCCACAATTGGAAGATTTGTATGTAAATGATTTGATGGCAACAAATGATGCAAATGAGGGTATAAATTCGTTTTTAGAAAAAAGAAAACCTAATTGGAAAAATAATTAAAATCAAAGATGAAAATTAATAAAGTTGGAGTTGTAGGAGCAGGAACAATGGGTTCTGCATTAGCACAAAAGTTCGCTCAAGAAGGATTTGAAGTAACACTTGCCGATAGAGAAATGTCTTACATTGAAAGAGGACTTTCAGGAATAAGAGAAATGCTAAATCAAGGAGTGGAAAGAAGATTGTTTACTTCTGAAAGTGTAGAAAAAATAATAGGAAATATAAAGGGAACTTCAAATCTGGAGGATTTAAAAGCCTGTGATTTAATAATTGAGGCCGTTTTTGAGGATTTTGATGTGAAAACAAATCTTTTCAAAACATTAGATAATATTGTAAGTAAGGATACAATTCTTGCAACAAACACCTCATCATTTTCTGTAAGCGAATTATCACAAGCGGTAAGTAAACCTGAAAGGTTTATAGGCGTTCATTATTTTTTCCATGCAGCAAAAAACAGATTAGTTGAGCTTATTCCTGGAGAAAAAACTTCTGAGCAAACATATCAAGCAATGAAGGTTTTTTCTGTTTTATCAGGGAAAGATGCCATTACGACAAAGGATGTATATGGATTTGCAGTTAATCGATTTTTTGTTCCTTGGCTTAATGAAGCAGTAAAATTATTAGATGAAGGACTTGCAAGCATTGCACAGATTGATAAAGTTTGCATGAGAACTTTTGGAATTGGAATGGGACCTTTCGCACTTATGAATGCTACAGGAGTCCCTATTGCGCTTCATGCTCAAAGAACTTTAGAACATTTTGGACCTTCATATTTGGTTTCTTCTCTTTTAGAAAAGCAAGTTGAAAGCAAAAATAATTGGGATTGTAGTGGAACTAAAGAAGCTGTAGTTGATGAGAAAATAACTCAAAAAATTAATGATAGAATGTTGGGTAGTGTTTTCTTTGTTTGTTCTCAGATAATTCAAGAGGAAGTTTGCACTCCAGTTGATCTAAATAGAGGAGCAAAGATTGGTTTAAGGTGGAGAAAGGGACCAGTTGATTTGATGCTTAGAAGCGGTGAAAATGAAACGAAAAGAATTGTAGAAAATTTTTCTAGAATATATGCAGAATCTGTTCCAAATGTTGATGCAACTAAATGGAATATGGAATTTGTTACTCTTACTAAGAATGGTAAGAATGCAATAATAACCATGAATAGGCCAGAGGATATGAATGCCTTAAATGAAGATGTGATGAAGCAATTGCATACAAAATTTACTCAAGCAGAAACTGATAAGGACATTGAAAATATAATCCTGACAGGTTCTGGAAAAGCATTTGTTGCTGGTGCCGATATTAAGTTTTTTGTAAAAAACATAAAAACAAATTCAATCGACAAAATAGAGAACTTTACTAAATACGGTCAAGATGTCCTTAATCAAATTGATAAATCAGAAAAAAAAGTAGTAGTTATTCTAAACGGAATGGCTCTTGGTGGAGGTATGGAATTAGCACTTTGTGCGGATGTACTTTTGTCTGTACCAAAAACTTTTATAGCTTTCCCAGAAACAGGTATTGGAATATATCCCGGGCTTGGTGGCACGCAAAGAACAAGAGAGAGAATTGGAGAAGGATTAGCTAAATATATAGTTTATTCGGGTAAAATGTTGAGTTCTAAATCGGCACTTGCTATGGGTTTAATAGATGGAATCATTTCTCCATCAGAAATGTATGATATGTTAGAAGGAAGGAAAGAACTTCCAAATAAACTAACACAAAACTTAAGTGATGATTTAAAATCTATTGAGCAGTTCTTTTCAGAAAAATCAGTAGCAGAAATTCTTACAAATAATAGTGAAGAAGAATTTTCAGTAAAAATGAAAAAGACACTTTCCTATAAAGCACCAATTGCATTAATTTTATCAGAAAAATTAATTTCTCAAGCGAAAGGGCCAGAATCAGAACTTGCTGAGCTAAGAACTATTTTTTCTACTGAGGATGCACTTTTAGGATTAACCTCAATTGGTAAGAAAGTAGCATATAAAGGAAGATAATTATGACACAAATTGAGTTATGGGTAAATGGTAATAAACATCAACTTTTAGTTGATGAACACGATACTCTTAGCTTTATTTTAAGAAATAAAATTCAGCTTACAGGAACTAAAGTGGCTTGTGAGCAAGGGAGTTGTGGAGCATGTACAGTTCATGTTAATGGGCTAGCCGTTCAATCATGTATCACTCCAGTTTTAAAGTGTGTAGGGAAAAGAATTTCTACTATTGAAAATGTTGCAGACAAAGGCACTCCTCATCCTTTACAGCAAAAATTTGTAGAAAAAGGAGCTATTCAATGTGGATATTGCACTCCGGGAATGATTATGTCCACTTTAGATTTTTTGAAAGGAAATCCGAAACCAACAAGAAGAGAAATTGAGGAAGGTTTATCGGGAAATTTATGCAGATGTACTGGTTATAAGAAGATTGTTGATGCAATTAAAGAATATGCTGATGAGAAATTAAGCAACTCTTCTGATAAATTTAAAATGATTGGGGAAGGAAGGCCATACATTGAAGCTTTGAAAAAAGCAAAAGGAGAGGCAGATTATACGGATGATATTTTAGAGAAAAATACCCTTCATTGTAAGTTTTTAAGAAGCCCTTTTGCACATGCAGAAATCAAGTCAATAAACTTTAAGGAAGCTTTAAAAGTAGAAGGTGTTGTTGATGTTGTAACTGGTAAAGATATTCCAAATAAGTTTGGGGTTTTACCAATATCAGAAGATGAAACTGCCCTTGCAGTGCATAAAGTAAGATATATTGGAGAAATTGTTGTTGCTGTTGTTGCTGAATCAGAAAAGATTGCAGAAAAAGCTCTAAGTAAAATAGAAGTAAAATACGCGCCATATAAACAGTATCTGGACATGATGGATTCTATTGAGGATGTAAAAGAAAATGAGCAAATTCATTCTCATTCAAGATTTAATAATAACATTCATAAAAAAGCTGAGTTGCGCTTTGGCGACCAAAAAAAAGGGTTTGAAACTTCACATTATCAAGTAGAAAGAGAGTTTGATTTTGAAGGTATTAATCATGGATTTACCGAACCGCATGCTGCAATTGCAAAGTGGGATGAAAATGGCTTGACTATAAAAACAGCAACACAAGTTCCGCATTATTTGCATAGATCATTAGCAAAGGTATTAGAAATTCCTATGAACAGGATTCGTGTAATTAAGCCTTATTTAGGCGGTGGTTTTGGAGGGAAATCTGACCCATTTCCTCATGAAATTATTATTTCTTATTTGGCAATAAAGTTAGGAAGAACGATTCGTGTAAGATTAAATAGAGAAGAGGTTTTTTTAACAAATCATGGTCGTCATCCTACAAAAATGGCTGTTAAAATGGGCTTAGATAAGCATAATAAAATTTCTGTTTTAGATGCTGATATTATTATTGATGGAGGGGCTTATGGAAGTTTTGGTGTAGTTACTTCTTATTATAATGGGGTGCTTTTACAAGCTCCTTATGAGCTTAGCAATTTTGGTTTTAGAACAAGAAGAGTTTATACAAATAAGCCACAAAGTGGGGCTATGAGGGGGCATGGAGCAGTAAATTCTCGTTTTGCTGTAGAAACAATCTTAGATGAGTTAGCGCATAAAGCAAATATTGATCCTTGTCAGTTAAGGTTGCATAATTTAATTTCTGAAAATTCTATAACTCTTGGGCAGTATCGTATAACTTCCAATGGAAGCAAGCAATGTTTGGAAACTGTAATGAAACAATCTGATTGGAAGAAAAAATATGGAAACTTAGAAAAAGGGAAAGGTTTAGGTGTTGCGGGAGGATTTTTTATTAGTGGTTCAGCACTTCCTATTCATTGGAATGAATATCCGCAATCTGTTGTTCATTTAAAAGTGGATATGGATGGAAGGGTTCTTATTACTTCAGGTGCAAGTGATATTGGGCAAGGGAGCGATACTATGTTGGCAATAATTGTTGCTGAAGTGTTAGGGCTTAGTATAGATAATATTTTTGTTGTAGCTGCTGATACTTTGCTCACGCCAATTGATTTAGGGAGTTATTCAAGTAGAGTAACATTTATGGCGGGTAATGCGGCAAAAATGGCTGCCGAAAATTTAAAACAGAGAATTTTAGAGGCAGTTTCTAAAGCACATAATACTGATAAATCAGAGATAAATATAGCTAAGGAAAGAGTTTTTTCTAATGATAAAACTTTGGATATAAGCTGGAAGGAAGCGATTGTTTTCTTAACTAATAAGCTTGGAGCAATTAGCACTTCAGGATATTATAACTCGCCAAAATTAGGTGGTGATTTTAAAGGAGCAGGAGCAGGACTTAGTCCTTCTTATTCTTTTGGTTCGGTAGTGGCTGAAGTAGATGTGGATACCGATACAGGAGAAGTAAAATTATTAAATATTTGGGGAGCTCATGATGCTGGAAAAGCAATAAACCCTCTTGCAGTTGAAGGTCAGTTGGAGGGAAGTTGGCATATGGGATTGGGGCAGGTAATGAGTGAGCAAATGAAGTATTATAATGGAATGTTGTTGAATGCAAATTTCTTGGATTACAAAATTCCAACTTCTGTTGATACTCCATCAATTCACACTAATATAATTGAAAGTATTGACCCTGAAGGTCCATTTGGAGCTAAAGAATGTGGAGAGGGAGCGATTCATCCTGTTTTGCCAGCAATTGCAAATGCAATCTATGATGCGCTTGGCATAAGAATTACTTCTTTACCAATAAAAGCAGAAGATGTGTTAAGAAAACTAAAAGAGCTTAATGATGGAGAATAAATACTTAATAGCAAAAAGTTGTTCTCAGGCAATTGAGATGAGCAAATCCAATCCTGATTTTTCTTATATTTCTGGAGGAACTGACTTAATGATAAATAAATATCAGAAGAATAACATTTCAAAAACACTTATTGATTTATCAGAAATTACAGAAATGAAAAACCTTCAGATTAAAGAGGATAAAGTAATTATTGCTTGTGCTGTTTCTCTTTCTGAATTAGAAAAAAACAAGAAAATAAATTCTTTATTTCCTTCATTAAATAAAGCAATTAAAAGTATAGCGTCTCCACTAATTAGAAACTCGGCAACTATTGGAGGAAATCTTTTATGTGATAACAGATGTATGTATTATAATCAGTCTGAGTGGTGGAGAGAGGCAGTAGGAAATTGCCTAAAATGTGAAGGTGATATTTGTATTGCGTCAGGAGGAAAAAGAAATTGTTTTGCGAAAATGGTATCGGATTTAGCAGCCGTTTTAATTAGTTTAAATGCGCTTGTTAGTGTTGTAAATAATGATGGAGAAAAGATTATTCCATTAGAAGATATTTATAGTGGTGATGGGATATATCCACATTCTTTAAGTGCTGAATCCATTTTGAAAGAAGTTGTGATTCCTAAAAGAGACTCTAAAGTGTTCTTTAAAAAATTAAGAGAGCGAAAAACTTTAGAGTTTACTTCATTAACTTGTGCTATTTCTGTGAGAGATAATAATATTAGAATTGTATTGGGTGGAGTTGATCCAAAACCAGTGGTTCTGGACTTTGATAAAGATGTTACGATTGAAGAAATAATTGTAAAATCAAGTAAAAAATGTAGGATTGTAAAAAATGATTTGTATTCAAGAAAATACAGAAAAAAGATGATTGGAGTTTTTATTAAACAAGGATTAAAAAAGATTTTATAATGGAATATACAAAAATATTGTATGATGAGCATGAGGTAATTATCTCGGCAGTAGAAATGATTGAGAGTTCAGAAAGCTTACTTAATGATGATCCTGAGAAATGGAAAGTTTTTTGTAAAAAAATGATTTACTTTTTTAGAAATTATGCCGATAAATATCATCATCATAAAGAGGAACAGCTATTGTTTCCGAAAATCTCTCAGGAGAATGAGGTGATGGGTATGAATATAATTGCTGAGATGTTAGAGAATCATAATGATTTTAGAGATTATTTATCTGAAATTGAAGAATGTCTGAACTCGGATATAAGTAAAGCATTTTTAAAAATAAGTGATTATTGTGAGCATTTAAGCGATCATATTTCTGTTGAAAATGAAGAGTTATTTATTAGTGTAGAAACTTTGCTTTCAGAGAATGATTTAGAAACAATGATGTATCAATTTCAAGATATTGATAGAGATTTAGGGGAAGTAAAAAAGAAAGAATTAGAAGAAAGTTTAGAAGAAATTAAACAGATGTTTTAGGGAGGAAAATAAAAGAAACAAAAAAACCAAACACTATTTTATATCTATGATGATGGAAGTGTGGAGAAAGTTCTTAGAATACAGTAGGCAGTATTCAGTAGATATTTAATTATCAAATTTTCACTTTGCTAAATTGATACATTATTTTACTTTTGCCCCATGTCTATCCACATCAATACAATCAATAAGTTTTACGGAAAACAACAAGCACTTACAGATGTTTCCTTTACGCTAAACAAGGGAGAGGTAGTTGGGTTTCTTGGTCCAAATGGTGCGGGAAAATCAACACTAATGAAAATCATATGTTGTTATTTACAGCAAGACAGTGGTAAGATACAAGTCTGTGATCTGGAAACCCAAGAACAAGAATTACAAGTAAAAGCGAAAATTGGTTATTTACCTGAGCAAAATCCGCTTTACACTGATATGTACATTAAGGAATACCTCACTTTTGTAGGGGGCATTTATAAGGTAGAAAACCTGATTAATCGTATTATTGAGATTATAAAACAAACAGGATTGACCTCTGAACAAAGTAAAAAAATAGGAGCACTTTCCAAAGGATACAAGCAAAGAGTAGGGCTAGCTGCAGCATTAATTCACAACCCTGAAATTTTAATTTTAGATGAACCCACAACCGGTTTAGATCCTAATCAATTGGTGGAAATAAGAAACTTAATAAAAGAAGTTGGGAAAGATAAAACAGTACTACTTTCTACACACATTATGCAGGAGGTTGACAAGATGTGTAATCGTGTAATCATCATCAACAAAGGGAAAATTGTGGACGACCAATTGATTTCTAACTATCAAAAAAACAATATTGATTTAGAAGATCATTTCAGGAAACTGACTGCTAACTAAAACCCACCTCTAACTCCTCCAAGGAGGAGAATTTCTTCAACGCAAAAGTTTATCATTCCCCTCTTGGGAGGGGATTAAGGGGTGGGTAAAATTTAAGAAAAACTACTCACAATTTTTTGAACATTATCTGATTT
>JACNLP010000066.1:27296-31838 GCA_014381465.1 Flavobacteriales bacterium
TCATTTTCTCGGCATAAGTTTACAAAATCAAAATACTGTTGATTATCAAAAAACATTTGTGTTACAATATAATCAGCACCCGCCTCAACTTTCTTTTTTAAGAAATGAATATCCGAACGCATATTGGGTGCTTCAAAATGTTTTTCAGGATAGCCTGCCACCCCAATACAAAAATTAGTTGGAGCAGAACTTTTTAATTCTTCATCCAAATAAATCCCATTATTCATACCATTTACTTGTTCTAAAAGTTCAGATGCATATTTATGTCCCCCCTCATCTGCAGTAAAATAAGTTTCTGATTTTATAGGATCTCCCCTTAGCACTAGCACATTATCAATCCCCAAGAAATCCAAATCAATAAGGGCATTTTCAGTTTCTTCTTTATTAAACCCTCCACAAATAATATGAGGCACTGTATCCACCTGATATTTATTCATGATGGCAGCACAAATACCAACTGTACCTGGGCGCTTACGAACTGCCCTTCTTTCCAAAAGTCCATCATTTCTTTTTTTATAAACATATTCCTCCCTATGATAAGTTACATCAACAAATGAAGGTTTAAACTCCATTAATGGGTCCAATGAATTATAAATAGATTGGATACTTGTCCCTTTAAGCGGTGGCAATATCTCGAAAGAGAATAAGGTTTTTTTTGCGTTTTTAATGTGTTGGGTTACTTTCATATTTTAGTTTTTATTATTAGAAAAAATGTTCAAAAACGAGATCCTTCAACTCTGTTCAGGATGACAACATTTTTTAATTGTTACATTTATTCATTGCTACATTAGATATTGCTTTTTAACCATTTTTCAGTTTCTTCTACTGTTTGATTTTTTCGTTTTGCATAATCTATAATTTGATCATCCTGCACTTTTCCTACACTAAAATATTTAGCATCTGGGTGTGCAAAATAATAGCCACTTACTGTCGCATTTGGGCTCATAGCCATACTTTCTGTAAGGCTTACACCTATACTTTTTTCAGCATCCAACAATTCAAATATTTTTAATTTTTCGGTATGATCAGGACAAGCCGTATAGCCTGGTGCAGGACGGATTCCCTTATACTCTTCTTTAATCAAATCCTCATTTTTGAACTGCTCATCAGCAGCATAAGCCCAAATTTCTTTTCTGATTTTTTCGTGCATATATTCCGTGAGGGCTTCTGCTAATCTATCTGCAATTGCTTTTAGCATGATGCTATTATAATCATCATGGTCTTTTTCAAAAACTGCCAATTGCTTCTCAATTCCCAGTCCTGCTGTACACACAAATGACCCCATATAATCTTGTTTCTTGGAAGTAAGTGGCGCTACAAAATCAGCCAAACACCTATTTGACTTGCTCTTTTTTCCTTGCTGACGCAAAAAGTTATAAGTAGCAATTTTATTTCCATTTTCAAAGAGGTGAACATCATCCCCCTCAGCATTTGCTTCCCACAAACCAATAATTGCTTTTGCTTGTAACCAATTATTTTTAATGATATTATCCAACATAATATTAGCATCATTTAGTAATTGTTTTGCTTGTTCTCCAAAGTTTTCATCCTCCAAAATTGCAGGGTATTTTTTACGCATTTCCCAAGTAAAAAAGAAGGGTGTCCAATCAATATAGTTGCGAATAGTTGCTATGTCAATATCTTCAAAAACTTGCACTCCTAGTTGATTTGCACTAGGAATTTTTTCATTTTTCCAATCTGTTTTAAAAGCATTTTCTCTTGCAGTACCAATACTCACATATTCTTTATCTGATTTTCTATTCAGATAATTCTCCTTAATCGCATTGTATTCAGCACCAACTTTCGCTCCATAACTTTCTTTTTCCTTACCAATTAATTTTGCTGTAACTCCTACTGCTTTTGATGCATCTAACACATGTACAATCGTATTATTATTGTAATGTTCGTTAATTTTTACTGCCGTATGAATCTTGGATGTTGTTGCTCCTCCAATCATAAGTGGTACCTTAAAATCATTCCTTTGCATCTCTTTTGCCACATCTATCATTTCATCCAATGATGGGGTAATTAAGCCACTCAACCCTATCACATCTACATCCTGTTTTTTGGCTTCTTCCAGAATTTTATCAGCAGGAACCATTACCCCCAAATCAATAATTTCATAATTATTACAACCCAAAACTACACCCAAAATATTTTTTCCTATATCATGTACATCTCCTTTTACAGTAGCCAAAAGCACTTTTCCTGCTTTGCTACTTTCCGTTTTCTCTTGCTCAATAAAAGGAGTAAGTATAGCAACTGCTTTTTTCATTACTCTTGCGCTTTTTACTACTTGTGGTAAAAACATTTTTCCAGCACCAAATAATTCACCAACTACACCCATTCCATCCATTAACGGACCTTCAATTACTTGTAAAGGTTTATCAAATTTTAAGCGCGCTTCCTCTGTATCCTGTTCAATAAAAGCAACTATTCCTTTCACTAATGCATGGGATAATCTTCCTTCAACTGCTTGCTCACGCCATGACAAATCCTCAACTCTTTGTTTTCCTTCTCCTTTTATATTTTCTGCCAAATCCACCAAGCGTTCAGTAGCTCCATCATCTTTATTCAGCAATACATCTTCCACTGCTGTCAATAAGTCTTTTGGAATATCCTCATACACCTCAATCATACCCGCATTCACAATTCCCATATCCATTCCATTATTTATTGCATGATATAAAAAGGCGGAATGCATTGCCTCACGAACAATATTATTTCCTCTGAATGAGAAAGAAACATTACTCACTCCACCACTTACCTTTGCATAGGGAAGGTTTTCTTTAATCCACTTTGTAGCCTTAAAAAAATCAACTGCATAATTATTATGCTCTTCAATTCCAGTTGCAACAGTTAAAATATTAGGATCAAAAATAATATCCTCAGCAGGAAAGCCAACCTCATCTACTAAAATACGATATGCTCTTTCGCAAATTCTAATTTTATCTGAATAATCTACTGCTTGTCCTTTTTCATCAAAAGCCATAACAACAACTGCTGCCCCATATTTCAGAATAGTTTTTGCGTGCTGTTTAAATACTTCCTCTCCTTCTTTTAAGGAGATAGAATTTACAATTCCTTTTCCTTGTATACATTTTAGTCCTGCCTCAATAATATGCCATTTAGAAGAATCTACCATAATAGGTACTTTTGATATATCAGGGTCAGATGCTATTAAATTTAAAAAATGAGTCATACATTCCTGTCCTTCCAACATTCCATCATCCATATTAATATCAATGGCTTGCGCACCACCTTCTACTTGATGTAAGGCCACTTCCAATGCTTTTTCCAGATTATCTTCTTTGATTAATCGTTTGAATTTTAAAGAACCCATTACATTGGTACGCTCACCAATATTTGCAAAATTACTTTCTTGTGAAATTGTTACTGCCTCTAACCCACTAAGGCGCATTTGCTTTTTAAACTCTGGAATTTTTCTTGCTGTATATTTATTGGCAATGCGTACAAATTCTGCAATATGACTAGGAGTTGTACCACAACAACCTCCAACAATATTAACCAAATTACTTTGCATAAAATCTTCTAATTGAGCGCCCATTGCTACTGGGCTTTCGTCATACTCTCCCATTTCATTAGGCAAACCTGCATTAGGGTAAGCACTTACAAAAAATGGTGCTTTTTTTGCCAATTCACTTACATATGGCCTCATAGCCTTTGTACCTAAAGCACAATTAAAACCAACACTCAATAATGGAATATGGGAAATAGAATTTAGAAACGCCTCAGCCGTTTGTCCAGAGAGTGTTCTTCCACTTTCATCAGTAATTGTACCCGAAACCATAATAGGAACACGCAATGCTTTTACTTCAAAAACATCTTCAATCGCGAATAATGCGGCCTTACAATTAAGGGTGTCAAAAACGGTTTCGACCAATAAAACATCTACTCCTCCATCAATTAAAGCAGTTACTTGTTCAATATAAGCCTCTTTTAATTGATCAAAAGTAATGTGCCTAAATGCAGGGTTTTCAACATCAGGAGAAATAGATGCTGTTCGATTTGTAGGACCAATAGCCCCAGCCACAAATCTTGGTTTATCACTAGTTGAACAAGCAATAGCTACCTCTTTTGCAATTTTTGCTGATTGAAAATTTAATTCATATACGGAAGATTCTAAACTATAATCCGCTTGTGCAATGCTAGTTCCACTAAAAGTATTTGTTTCAATAATATCTGCCCCAGCATCCAAATATTCTTTATGGATTGCCTTTATAATATCAGGTTGTGTGATGGAAAGCAAGTCATTATTTCCTTTTAAATCACAAGTGTGATTCTTAAACTGTTCTCCTCTAAAATCTTCTTCCGAAAGAGTATAGCGTTGAATCATAGTTCCCATTGCGCCATCAAGCACAAGGATTCTATTTTGTAGTAGTTGTTCTATTTTGGGTCTCATAATTATAAGACTCAACAAAAAAGATTTGGGAAATTTTGTGAATTTCGCTCATCTTCCTCCAATTTGGAGTGGGATTTGGCACCTTGCATTTTTAAGGTTGCCAAGACATCATAGGGCCC
>JACNLP010000067.1 GCA_014381465.1 Flavobacteriales bacterium
ATATTAGCACACTAAAATTAATCAAAGATAACCCTCTTAAGTTATCTTGAACCTAAAAAATAAATTATGGAAAACAAAACAGTAGCACAAATTGTTGCTTCAGATATGAGAACTGCAACAATATTTAAAAAGTACGGAATAGATTTCTGTTGTGGAGGAGGAAAAGCAGTAACAGATGCTTGTGAAGGGAAAGATGTTGAGGCATCAACTATTTTCAAGGAGATAGAAATGTTAGATGCAGCAAATGCTGATACGGATTTCGATAATATGGACTTAGATGTATTGATCAATCATATTTTACAAACTCACCATGTTTATGTAAAAGAATCTACTCCAATAATTCTTGAATTTGCTAATAAAGTAGCAAAAGTTCATGGGCATGCACATCCTGAAAATATTGAAATAGCGAAACTATTTAATGAAGTAGCAATTGAACTACAACAACATTTAATGAAAGAGGAGGGGATGTTGTTCCCCCATATCATCAACCTAGCAATTGCAAATAGGAATAAAGAGCAAATTTCTGTGCCTTTTGGGTCGGTACAAAACCCTATCAGAATGATGGAACATGAGCACGATACAGCTGGGAATATTTTTAAAGAAATTGAAAAATTGAGTAATAATTTTACTCCACCCTCACATGCCTGTAACACTTATAAAGCACTTTATCATCACTTAAAAGCATTCCAAGATGATTTGCATATTCATATACATTTAGAAAATAATATTTTGTTTCCTAAAGCAATTGCAATGGAAAAACAATAGTTGAAATATTTTTGAGATACGAAAAGAAAAATCACTTTTAAGAGTTTTTTACGAAATGTAATTGTAAAAAGTTAAAAGTAATTTTATACTTGCAAGAGATAGAACGAATACTAATAAATAACGAACTTTTTTATTGCTCATTTTCTTACTGCCTAAATAACTGCCAAAGTACCCGCCAATAATTACTATAAGTATCCATAAACCTAAATTTTTAACAGGTGTATAATTCCCTGAAGATATTATTCCTGTAAGTCCACTTATTGAGTTTACCAAAATAAAAAGAGAAGAAATTGCAGCAGCCTCTTTCATTTTAGCCCATCTGAAAAGCAACAAAACAGGGCTTAAAATAATTCCACCTCCAATTCCTATTAATCCAGAAAAAAACCCTAATATTCCTCCAAATATAATCCCAATAGAGAATGGAAGTTTTCTTACTTCCTTTTTTTCTTTACCAATAATACCTAACATTTTTAGTACTGCAAATACTAAAAATATCCCTAAAATTCCTTTGTATATTTCTTCCTGTATTTCAATTGTACCACCTAAATATGCAAGGGGAATAGAGCCTATTGCGAAAGGTAAAAATACTTTCCACCTAAAATATCCTGCTTTTTGGTAATGATAAAAAGAAATTCCAGCAACAAATATGTTTAAAGTAAGTGCTGTAGATTTCATCAATATTGTTTCTACTGCAAAAAGCGCCATAATTGCATGATAGCCGCTTGCTCCTCCATGTCCAACAGAAGCATATAAGAATGCCATTATTAATATACAGATTAAAAGATATTCCATTAATACATCATCAAATTAATAATTACTTTCTTTCTAGTCGTGCCTTCTTCCTTTTATCACTCTGTAAATATGAAGTATATATGGGAAAAGTGCATCCATACTCTCGGAAGCACCTTTAGTTGATCCTGGTAATGCTAATACAAGAGTGTCATTGATTAACCCAGCCACACCTCTTGAGAGCATAGAATAAGGAGTTCTTTCTTGTCCGTAACTTCTTGTCGCCTCCATTATTCCAGGAATTTCAATATCTAACATTGGTTGTAAACTTTCAGGAGTAATGTCTCTTGGTGAGAGTCCTGTTCCTCCAGTTGTAATAATGAGTTTACTACCATTATCTAAGGATGAATTGACCAAGTTCTGCAAATCTTCTTTTTCATCAGCTATAATGTGATAGCTAATATTAGATACACCACATTCCTCCAATTTACTTACAATTGATTTCCCTGATTTGTCATGTTTTTTTCCTGCAGAAATGCTATCAGACATCACAATAACTGTTGCTTGCAAATTAGGTTCTATATCTTTAATAAAATCTGTTTTTCCACCTCTTTTTTCAAGCAGTTTTATATTAGAAATTTCTAAATCAGTATCAATAGGTTTCAATAAATCATATAAAGTAACGGCTGTAGTTGTAGCTCCATATATTGCTTCAATTTCACAACCCGTTTTGTAGATTGTTGTTACAGAAAGCTTTATGGTAATTTCATTGCCATTTATTTCAAAATCAATATCTGTATTTTCTGTTGGCATTGGATGACAATGAGGAATTACTCCAGCTGTATTTTTTACTGCTAACATTCCTGCAATTTTAGAGATCTCAAATGGATCACCTTTAGGAACGGTTTTATTATTTATAGCATCCTTTGCTAAATTTCCAACTTTAAGAACTGCTTGTGCTGTAGCTGTTCTAAGTGTTTTTATTTTCCAACTTATATCTTTCATATTATTTTATTTTTTAAACCCATTGGTGTTTTTCATTTTCAAATATTTCTTTTTTCCAAATTGGAGCTTTTGCTTTTATTTGTTCCACTACATCTCTTGATGCTTCATAACTTACTCCTCTGTGCTTAGATGAAACAAATACAAATAAAGAAATTTCTCCTGCTTTTACCATACCTAAACTATGGTAAATATGCATACAACTAATATCATATTTTTCAAATATACTTTCTCGTATTTCATGGAAAACTTTTTCTGCCATTTCTTCATATGCTGAATAATTTATTCCTTTGACTTGTTTCCCTTCATGTTTATCTGCCCGAACTTGTCCTAAAAAAATATTGTGTGCTCCAATACCAGTTTTACTACTGTGATTAGCAATTGATTTTGCAATTTTTTCAGGAGCTATTGCTCCTTCTGTTAAAACTTTTTTACTCATTCGATTGTTTTTTAACCACCTGCAAATGGAGGTAAAAGTGCAATTGTATCCCCATTATTTAGTGTTGTATTTTTATTAATAATTGTTTGATTTACAGCTATCTGAAATGTTTTTTCATTTAGTTCTGCAAACTCATTTTTCAGTGCTTTAAGTAAAGAATCAGTATCCGAGAAATCAGAAATAGACATTTCTTTTTTCTTTGTTACATCTTCTAATACTCCAAAAAAAAGTACTTTAATTCTCATAATATTTTTTTAAATCTTCATTAGTATTGATATTTAGAAACTCCTTTTCAGTTTCCTTATTGTTTTCAATTTTTAAAATTGTATAATTAAGTTTTCGTATTACATTTTGTAGTTTGAAATTTTCCTTTTCTACTTCAATTTTTATTTTTGGAACAGCATTACTAGAAAATAAAGAAATAAGAGGTTCTAATCTTTCATTTCTTTCAGGAACAACCACATCAAAATCTTCAATATTATCAAATAACTTAGCAATTGTAATATCAGTTATATTTGGAGTATCGCAACTCATTACAACATATAAATTGCTATCATTTTCTTCCATACAACTATAAATTCCTCCAAGTGGTCCAATTCTTTTAGTTTTATCATTTACTACATTAATCCCAAATGAGCTGTAATTATTATTGTTTGCAGAAATAAGAAAATCATCACAAAAAGGTGTTAAAAGATGAATAATTTTCTCAATCATTTTATCTTTATCAAGTTGAATGATTCCTTTGTCTTTACCCATTCTAGAGCTTAAACCACCAGCTAATATAATTCCTGTAATTTTCATTTAAGGTAAGATGTGAACTTCAACTTTTTCACCTTTTTTCCATACTTCTTTACCCTGAGGTAGATATATTAAACAATCTGCAACTGCAAAAGAACTTAATATGTGAGATCCTTGCCCAAATAAAACTTTTACACCCTCTTTTTCAATCTGTCCTTTTAAAAAGGTAGAACGATTTGCTTTTATTCTTACTTCATCCAAAAGTGACAAAGTTGTTTGTTTTAATTCTGTATTTCTATATCCCATCATCTTTCTGATTGTAGGATAAATATATTCATAATAAGAAGTGATAACTGCTGCTGGATTTCCAGGAAGAGCAAAGAATAATGTTTTATTTTTTGTTCCAAAATAAAGTGGTTTTCCAGGTTTTTGGGCAATTTTATGAAACTCTTTTTTTACACCAATTTCTTCTAAACAATCAGCTACCAAATCGTATTTCCCCATTGATATTCCACCAGTTAAAATCACAATATCAAAATCATCAGAATTGCTTAGAGTTGACAGAAGTTCTTTACGGCTATCTCGTACAGTTTCATGAATCACTTCTGTCGTTTTTTGTTCTTTTAGTAGTGTAATAAGTGCAGTGGAATTGCTTTCGTAAATCTGCCCAAATTCCAAATTATTTCCTGCTTGAATTATTTCATTTCCTGTGGTAATAATTTTTACTTTTGGTGATGTATAAACCGCTACTTTAGTCTCTCCAAGTGCTGCTAAATAAGAAGAAGTTGATGGGCTTATTAAGCTCCCTTTCGTAAGAGCGACATCTCCTTTCTTAATTTGCTCTCCAAGTAAACGGATGTGTTTTCCTTTTTTGCTTTTGTAGTCTTTTTCAACTAGCATTTTTCCATTAATGATAGTGGTTTTTTCCACCATTATAATGCTATCTGCACCTTGAGGAATTGGGGCTCCTGTATAGATAGGAACGCATTCACCTGATTTCATTCCTTCTTTTGAATAATCTCCTGCTTGTACTTCCTTTAAAACATGAAATTCTGTTATTCCATTTTCAATGTCTTGATGTTGAATAGCGAAACCATCCATTGCAGAATTATTAAAACCTGGGATGTTTATTTTTGCATTTACATCTTCAGCTAAAATAAAACCAACAGATGAAAGTATATCTGACTTTATAATCTGATTTACTGTACAACTGTTAGAGATATTTTTTTTTGCTTGTTCTACACTTATCATATTGCAAAAATACTTCTATAAATGAAACAAAAAAGTGATTTATATCATAAATAAAAAAAGCTGGAATTATCCAGCTTTTTTTAAAAATTAAAGAGGAAATATTACAACCAGTTTAGATCTAATTCTAAAAGGCGATAAAAACTTACTCCTGCCGACATAAAAAGAAGAAATATATTTAGCATTGCAAGGGATAGCTCTTCCCTTCTTAGGTGAACAACCATTGCCCCTGCCATTACCATTGCAAGCCCCATACATGACATAGGGACAACCCATAAGTACGATCCGAAAACTAAAGGTAAAATAACACCTAAACCCCCTAATAATTCTAACCATCCGAACAGCTTGATAGTTTGTTGGTTATAGTCCTCCGCCCAACTTACTTTCTTAAGTAAATCTTCTTTACTTTTGCTTAATTTTACGATACCTGCCCAAATGAAAATGACGGCTAAAATCACTTGGCACACTAATACGAATGTTGCTTCCATAACTGTTTATTTTTTAATTAATAACTTTCCCAAAGATAGAATAAAATATTTATTTGATATTATAAAAAAATAAATCATTCAAATTAACTCTTTTGTATTAACTAGTTTAAAAACTTTGGTTTGATACTTACTTCAAAGTAAGAATAGCTATTTGTACCATCTAAATCGCCACCCCTAAGTTCTTGCATACTTTCTGTTGGGCTATATATTGCATGAATCAAACTAAAAGTTACACCCTCAGCAAAAGGATAAATTAATGCTAAATCAATTTCAGTTCCTAAATCTCCATCAAATATATCTCCATTCTCATTTTGTATTTCGCTTACAGCATTAAATATATGATAAGTCATCTTGAATTTCAGTTTATCCATTTTGTATCCAATAGAAAAGAATTTATCATCAAGCCCTACAGAATTCCCATGATTTCCTACATAAAAGTAATCCATATGTCCATTAAATTTATGGTTTGTTCCAAATACAGGGTTAAATGCCAAGTTTTCTGCATCTTTTCCTGATTGGATCTCATATCCAAAACCTAAATTGACTTTGTCAGAGATTTTATAGCCACCATCAATTCCAACTAATGACGCTCCTAAATCGCCTCCATCAATTTCTTGTGTGTAGTAATTTAGGTTAACTTTTACGCTATTTACTTCACCTGAGATTCTTCCTCCTAAAGTTACCAAATCATCTTTTCTTAACCTTAAAGCAGATACTTTAAACATGTTAAAATCTTTGTGCATCCATAAATAGTTCATGGTTTCGTAAGACCCACCAACAGTATTATCTTGATTAAAAGCAAATCCTAAATGAGCGGTAAAGCTACCATTGTACTTTAACAATCCCATATCATGACTTCTTGCTTGTTGTGCCCAACCAACAGCCCCCATGATTCTTTGATCATCTAAATTTACTTCCTGCCTTCCACCTTTTAATGAAATGTTATTCATTAAATTAACTTCTGCCCAAGCTTCATGCAAATCAAGAAAATTTTCACTTCCTTTGTCCATGGTACTTTTGCTTCCCCAAGTTCTTACATCTTGCAGGCTTACTTTCATAGAGTAAACATCTGTTTTGTAATTCATGTTTAATCTTGTTCTTTGAGTTGTACTAATTACACTTTCATCATCTGCATTTGATAAAGAATTTTTAGTTCCAGTTCTCATTTCTGTTCTTGGCCTTAATTCACCATCCATGGAAAATTGAGCATACATATAAGTTGCTCCAAATAGCATTAAAGCTGTTAAAATTGGTTTTTTCATAATTTATTTTTTTATGATTAATAATTGGGGGTAAAAGTATTGTAAGCCAATTTATTGAATTATGAGGTATATCAGTTTAAAATATGATTCTTGTCATATAAAAGCAATTAGTTATGTTTGCCATCCAAAAAATATAATATTATGTCAGACGATAAGAAAATAATTTTTTCAATGTCAGGACTTTCAAAGTCCTTCAACAATAACAACAAACAGGTATTAAAGGATATTTATTTATCCTTTTTCTATGGTGCTAAAATTGGTATTATTGGTTTAAATGGTTCGGGTAAATCAACACTTTTAAAGATAATTGCAGGAGTAGAAAAACAATATCAAGGGGATGTAACTTTCTCTGATGGATATAAAGTTGGCTACTTGGAGCAAGAGCCAAAACTTGATGAAAGCAAAACAGTTATTGAAATTGTAAAAGAAGGAATGCAAGAAGCTGTTGATGCTTTAGCTGACTACAATGCAATTAATGATGCTTTTGGACTTCCTGAAAATTATGAGGATGCTGATAAGATGGAAAAGTTGATGAAGGAGCAAGGACTACTTCAAGATAAGATTGAAGCGCTTGGTGCTTGGGATATTGATACTAAACTTAATATTGCAATGGATGCTTTAAGGTGTCCTGAACCAGATGCTAAAATTTCAGTTTTATCAGGAGGTGAAAAAAGGAGAGTTGCACTTTGTAGATTGTTATTACAAGAACCAGAAATTTTATTACTAGATGAGCCAACCAATCATTTGGATGCAGAATCCGTATTATGGTTAGAGCAACATTTAGCAGAGTATAAAGGAACAGTTATTGCAATTACTCACGATAGATATTTCTTGGACAATGTAGCAGGTTGGATATTAGAGTTAGATAGAGGAGAGGGTATTCCATGGAAAGGAAATTATTCATCTTGGCTAGAGCAAAAAACCAAAAGATTAGCACAAGAAGAAAAAACAGAGAGTAAGAGAAGAAAAACACTTGAAAGAGAATTGGATTGGGTGCGTATGTCACCAAAAGGAAGGAGGTCAAAGTCAAAAGCTCGTTTGAGTAATTATGAAAATCTTTTAGGTGAAGAAGGTAGGCAAAAAGAAGAAAAAATAGAACTATATATTCCTCCAGGACCAAGGTTGGGTAATAATGTAATTGATGCTGAGGGAGTAAGTAAAGCATTTGGAGATAAATTGCTTTATGAAGATTTAAATTTTAAACTTCCTCCTGCAGGTATAGTTGGTATTATCGGTCCTAATGGTGCAGGAAAAACTACTCTTTTCCGCATGATAATGGGGCAAGAAACTGCTGATACTGGGACTTTTAAAATTGGAGAAACTGTTAAGATTGCTTATGTTGATCAGCAACATGCTGATATAGATATGGAAAAAACAATTTGGGAACAAATTACTGGTGGATTAGAACAGGTAAATGTTGGTGGAAAGCCAATGAATTCTCGTGCTTATGTTGCTAAGTTTAATTTTAATGGTTCTGATCAAAATAAAAAAGTGGGTGTGTTATCTGGTGGGGAGCGTAATCGTTTGCACTTAGCTATGACTTTAAGACAAGAGGCAAATGTACTTTTACTAGATGAACCAACAAATGATTTGGATGTAAATACGCTAAGAGCTTTAGAAGAAGGATTGGATAATTTTGCAGGTTGTGCTGTAATTATTTCTCATGATAGATGGTTTTTGGATAGAGTTTGCACACATATCCTGGCTTTTGAGGGTGATTCTAAAGTAGTGTATTTTGAAGGTGGTTTCTCTGATTATGAAGAGAATCGTAAAAAACGATTAGGTGATATTTCTCCTAAGCGCATCAAGTATCGTAAACTAAAAAGGGGTTAAATAAATTAGATGTTAGTGCTAACTATCCCTATTTTTTTCATTTTTGTCTGACACAAAAACGAACCAAAAAATTAAAGACTCGTATTATTTTAACTTGTAAGGAAACATAAATTTAGAACAAAATAAACTCGCTAGGTGTTTTTTACTCCACCATACTTCTTGCAATCTCCAATATTCTGTCATCATCAATATGTACATAGCCGCCATTTCTCCCTCTTTCTATATGTATGCCAGCACTTGTACCTTCTCCTTCTTTGTAGTGACTTCCACCAAAATAATTTCTTACAGTATCTTCCTCCACATTTAGTTTTTCAGCAATTTTTTTCATGCTTCCATCAGGCAATTTGTCTTTAAGCTCCCTTAATTCATTGAATGTAATAATCATAACTTGTAGGTTTTTAATTTGCCGATAAAGTTAAAGAATATTTTTTTGTTTTTCCAAATTATTTTTCACTTTTCTTTAATAAAAAATCTTTACTTGATATTGTTGAGGCGGCTAACAAAAATATTAGCATATTAATTTTGAGATTAACAAAAAAGTTATAATTTTATTGGCTCAAAACAAGACAAACAAATTTTAACTCAAAAACATTACGATTATGAAAATATTTCAAGCAAACGAAATTAAAAACTTAGTGCTCATAGGAAGTGCAAAATCTGGGAAAACCACACTAGCAGAAACCATGATGTTTGAAGGAGGAGTGATTGAAAGAAGGGGAACTGTAGAGGAAAAAAATACTATTTCCGATTATCATGAAATAGAACACGATAGGGGAAATTCTGTTTATGCTACTTCACTACATACCCAGTGGAGAGGCACTAAACTCAACATTATTGACACGCCTGGCTTTGATGATTTTATTGGGGAAGTAGTTTCTTCAATGCGAGTTGCGGATACATGTATTATGCTAATAAATGCCAAAAATGGAGTGGAAGTTGGCACTGAGCTGCATTGGAATCATATTCAGCATTACAAAAAACCCATGCTTCTTGCCGTAAATGCTGTCGATCATTCCAGATCTGATTTTGATTCAGCTATTGAGCAGATGAAAGAGAGTTTCGGAAATGCTGTAACTATTATGCAGTATCCGGTAAATCAGGGAGAAGGTTTTAATAAAATAATTGATTTATTGAAAATGGTAATGTATGAGTTTCCTCAAGAGGGAGGAAAACCAGTTAAACATGCCATTCCAGAAGACGAAAAAGAAAAAGCAGACAAACTACACAATGAACTAGTAGAAAAAGCAGCCGAAAATGATGATGAGCTTATGGAACTTTATTTCGATAAAGGCGAATTAGATGAAGATGAAATGCGAAAAGGACTTAGAATTGGTATGATGAAAAATGATGTGTATCCTGTTTTCTGTCTTTCGGCAAAGTGCAATATGGGAAGTGGTAGAATGATGGGTTTTATCTCTAATGTATGCCCTTCTGCTGCCGATATGCCAGCTGAGCAATCCAAAAAAGGAGCAGATATTATTTGCTCTGCTGATGGACCACTTTCTATTTTTGTATTTAAAACCGTAATTGAGCCGCATTTGGGTGTTCTTTCTTTCTTTAAAGTTACTTCTGGTGTTTTAGAAACAGGGAAAGATTTAGTAAATCAGCAAACAGGAAATACCGAAAGAATAAATCAGTTGCAAATAATGGATGGCAACAAACGAAACCCTGTCGATAAAATTTATGCAGGAGATATTGGCACCACTTTGAAATTAAAATCGACTAAAACAAATCATACCCTGCACGAAAAAGAAGTAGATTTTGCCATTAGTCCTATCGTATTTCCAGAACCAAGAATTACTATGGCAATAGTGGTAGAAGATGAGGCGAATGAAGAAAAAGTAAGTGAAGCATTAGATGATATTCAAAGGGAAGATCCTACAATAAAAGTATTTTATGCCAAAGAGTTAAAGCAACTAATTATTCAGGGACAAGGCGAATTGCACCTTTCTCTTGTAAAATGGCGATTAAAGCATCTGTACAAATTGGTAATAAATTACAAACAACCTAAAATATCTTATAGGGAAACCATTCGCACCTCATCACTTGCCAATTACAAACACAGAAAACAATCCGGTGGTGCTGGACAGTTTGGAGAGGTGTATATCAAAATAGAGCCATTTAAAGAAGGAATGGCCGAACCAACAGATTATAAGATCAGAAAAAAAGAGGAAGTAGAGCTAGATTGGGGTGGAAAATTGGTTTTCTACAATTGTATAGTAGGTGGAGTTATTGATGAAAGATACATTCCTGCTGTGCAAAAGGGAGTATTAGAACTCATGCATGAAGGTCCGCTTACAAAATCTTACATTCGTGATGTCAGGGTAATTCTCTATGATGGAAAAATGCACCCTGTAGATTCTAATGATATTTCTTTTAAAATTGCAGGAAAAATGGCTTTTAAAGAAGCATTCCTAAAGGCAAAGCCGAAACTCATGGAACCAGTGCAAGAATTAGAAATAATGGTGCCAGAAGAATTAATGGGAGATGTAATGACTGATTTACAAGGAAGACGCTCGGTTGTACTAGGAATGGAGGCCAAAGGAAATTACCAAGTTATTAAGGCAAAAACACCTCTAGCCGAATTGGACAGATATTCCACTTCTTTGCTGTCCATTACGCAAGGAAAAGGAAGTTTTACCAACCGTTTTAGTGAGTATGCAATTGTTCCAAATGATGTTCAAAGCAAATTGGTAACTCAAAATTAGCTGATTTGAATTAAAAATCCTAGCTCATTTTCGGACTTAAATATCAGAATAAAAGTGCCTTTTGGCACTTTTGTTTTTTGTGCGTAAAAAATTAATAATAAAAAAAACGAATTTTACTTTTTAGTTCTATTAATAAATTCATACATTTGCCGCCCGTTAAAATATAGGATTAAAGTAAAATATTTATGCCAACGATACAGCAACTAATAAAAAAAGGTAGACAAAAACTTGTAAAAAAAAGCAAGTCTTTAGCTTTAGGAAGTAGCCCTCAAAGAAGGGGAGTTTGTACTAGGGTTTATACCACAACTCCTAAAAAACCAAACTCTGCTCTTAGGAAAGTTGCTAGGGTTCGGCTTACCAATGGTAATGAAGTAAATGCTTACATTGGAGGAGAAGGTCATGCTTTGCAAGAACACTCAATTGTACTTGTAAGGGGTGGAAGAGTAAAAGATTTACCAGGGGTAAGATACCATATAGTAAGAGGTGCATTAGATACTACTGGTGTGGAAGGAAGAACACAAAGAAGGTCGAAATACGGAACTAAAAGGCCAAAAAAATAAACTAAACAATGAGAAAAGGAAGAGCTAAAAAAAGAATTTTATTGCCAGATCCTAAATTTGGGAATACCCTTATTACTAGGTTTGTAAACAACTTAATGTTAGATGGTAAAAAAAATACTGCTTTCCAAATATTTTATGATGCAATGGATATTATATCAACTAAAGTAACAGAGGAAGATGCAGTTGTAGTTTGGGAAAAAGCTTTGGAAAATATAATGCCAGCAGTGGAGGTAAGAAGTAGAAGAATTGGTGGAGCTACTTTTCAAATTCCACAACCAGTAAGAGATGATAGAAAAATATCATTAGGAATGAAATGGATGATTGGTTTTACAAGAAAAAGAAACGAAAAAACAATGTGCGAGAGATTGGCAGCTGAAATATTAGCAGCTTACAAAGAAGAAGGTGCTACATATAAAAAGAAACAAGATACTCATAGAATGGCGGAAGCAAATAAAGCTTTTGCTCATTTTAGATTTTAATTGATTTAGATATAATGGCGAAACAGGATTTAACATATACTAGAAACATTGGCATCATGGCTCATATTGATGCGGGTAAAACTACCACTACTGAGAGAATTCTGTATTATACAGGTCTTTCTCATAAAATTGGGGAGGTTCATGATGGTGCTGCTACTATGGATTGGATGGAGCAAGAGCAAGAAAGAGGGATTACCATTACTTCTGCTGCTACTACAACTTTCTGGAAATATAGAGGGAACGAGTACAAAATGAATATCATTGATACTCCAGGTCATGTGGATTTTACAGTTGAAGTGGAAAGGTCACTAAGAGTGTTAGATGGTGCAGTAGCACTTTTTTGTGCTGTGGGTGGAGTAGAACCACAGTCCGAAACAGTTTGGAGACAAGCAGATAAATACAATGTACCAAGAATTGGTTTTGTAAATAAAATGGATCGTTCTGGTGCCGACTTTTTTGAAGCGGTAAGCCAAATTAAAGATAGATTAGGAGCAAACCCTATTCCTTTGCAGGTGCCAATTGGTTCAGAAGCAGAATTTAGAGGAGTTGTTGATTTGATAAACAATAAAGCAATTGTTTGGAATGAGGAAGATATGGGAATGACTTTTGAAGAAATTGAAATTCCTGAAGATTTGAAAGCTACTGTTTCTGAGTGGAGAGAAAAATTAATTGAATCGGTTGCAGAGCAAGATGATACTTTGTTAGAGAAATTCTTTGATGACCCAGATTCAATCACAGAAGCAGAAATGATGACTGCTATCCGTAAAGCAACTATTGCTATGGATATCACGCCAATTCTTTGTGGTTCTGCTTTTAAGAATAAAGGTGTACAAACCATGTTAGATGCAGTTATGTCTTACCTTCCTAGTCCACTAGATATAGGAGCAGTTGAAGGTACTAATCCTAATACTGATGAAGTAGAAACGAGAGAACCAAATTCATCTGAGCCAATGGCTGCTTTAGCATTTAAAATTGCAACCGATCCTTATGTTGGTCGTTTGTGTTTTTTCAGAATGTATTCTGGGAAATTAGATGCAGGTTCTTATGTAATGAATTCCAGAACGGACAAAAAAGAAAGAATCTCAAGAATATTCCAAATGCACTCTAATAAGCAAAATGCAATTGATTGCATTGAAGCAGGCGATATTGGTGCAGCAGTTGGTTTTAAAGACATTAGAACTGGCGATACACTTTATCAAGATAAACCTGTAGTATTAGAATCTATGACTTTTCCAGATCCTGTAATTGGAGTTGCTGTGGAACCAAAAACACAAGCAGATGTAGATAAAATGGGTATAGCTTTAGGTAAATTAGCAGAAGAAGACCCTACTTTTACTATTCGTACCGACCAAGATTCTAACCAAACCATTATTTCTGGAATGGGAGAGCTTCACTTAGAGATTATTATTGATAGAATGAAAAGAGAGTTTAAGGTAGAATGTAATCAGGGTGCTCCTCAAGTTTCTTACAAAGAATCAATCACATCATCTATTACAACAAGAGAGATTTATAAAAAACAATCGGGTGGTAGAGGTAAGTTTGCCGATATTCAATTTGAGCTTTCACCAGTTGATGCCGATTTTGAAGGAGAAGGATTGCAATTTGTAAATGAAATAAAAGGAGGAAATATTCCAAGAGAATTTATTCCATCTGTTCAGAAAGGATTTGAAATGGCAATGAAAAATGGTGTTTTAGCAGGTTATCCTATTGATACAATGAAGGTAAGATTATTTGATGGCTCTTACCATGATGTAGATTCAGATGCACTATCTTTTGAGATTTGTGCAAAAATTGCTTTTAAAGGAGCTTGTAAGCAAGCAAAACCAGTTCTATTGGAACCAATTATGAAATTAGAAGTAGTAACTCCTGAGGCAAATACAGGAGATGTAATTGCTGATTTGAACAGAAGGAGAGGGCAATTGGAAGGAATGGATAGTAGAGCTGGAGCACAAGTAGTGAATGCTAAAGTGCCTCTTTCAGAAATGTTTGGTTATGTAACGGCTCTTAGAACAATTACTTCCGGTCGTGCAACTTCAACAATGGAGTTTGCCGAATATCAGCCAGCACCAAGAAATATTGCAGAAGCAGTGATTGAAAAGATTAATGGAACAGTAGTACAAAACTAAATATATGTCACAAAGAATTAGAATAAAATTAAAATCATTTGATCACAACTTGGTAGATCAATCAGCTGAAAAGATTGCAAAAACAGTGAAAACATCAGGTGCAATTGTTAGTGGTCCAATTCCGCTTCCAACCCACAAAAAGATTTATACCGTTTTGCGTTCTCCTCATGTCAATAAACAAGCAAGAGAACAATTCCAACTTTCAGCACATAAAAGGTTAATGGACATATACAGCTCATCTTCCAAAACGATTGATGCGCTAATGAAATTAGAACTTCCTAGTGGAGTTCATGTAGAAATTAAAGTAATTTAAAAAAAGAAAAGATGCCAGGTTTAATAGGTAAAAAAATAGGAATGACGAGTATCTTCAATGAGGATGGAAAGAATATTCCTTGTACCATCATTCAGGCAGGACCTTGTGTGGTTACTCAACTAAAAACAGAGGAAGCTGATGGTTATACTGCTGTGCAGCTCTCTTTTGATGAGCAAAAAGAAAAGAGAATGACAAAAGCAATGCTTGGTCATTTTAGTAAAGCCAAGACTACACCAAAAAAGAAGTTGGTAGAGTTTGAAATGCCTGAGTCAGAAATAAATTTAGGAGATACTATTGCAGTTGATATTTTGGAGGAAGGTTCTTTCGTAACTGTTGTAGGTACTTCAAAAGGGAAAGGTT
This sequence comes from Flavobacteriales bacterium, assembly GCA_014381465.1. Classification (GTDB taxonomy): domain Bacteria; phylum Bacteroidota; class Bacteroidia; order Flavobacteriales; family BACL11; genus DUAL01. Next base: position 15,051 of record JACNLP010000067.1, read on the forward strand.
TTCAAGGGGTAGTAAAAAGACATGGTTTTGCTGGTGTAAATGATGCAACTCACGGTCAGCATAACAGACAAAGGCATCCTGGTTCTATTGGTGCCGCATCTTATCCTGCAAGAGTATTTAAAGGAATGCGAATGGGCGGACAAATGGGAAATGCTAGGGTTAAAATAGAAAATTTGCAAGTACTTAAAGTAATGCCAGAAAAAAACATTGTTTTAGTAAAAGGAGCTGTTCCAGGTGCTAATAATTCGTATGTAATAATTGAGAAATAATGAAAGTAGCGGTACATAATATAGAAGGAAAAGAAACTACTAAAAAGGTAGATTTGAAAAAGAATATCTTTGGTATTGAGCCAAACGATCATGCTATTTATTTAGATGTAAAGCAATATTTAGCAAATCAAAGAAGTGGAACAAGTAAAACCAAAGAAAGAGGTGAAATTACTGGTAGCCGTAGAAAAATTAGAAAACAAAAGGGAAGCGGTATGGCTCGTGTGGGAGATATAAAAAGTCCAATTTTTAGAGGTGGAGGTAGAATTTTTGGTCCTAAACCAAGAGAGTATAATAGTAAACTGAATATAAAAGTAAAACGATTGGCTAGAAAATCGGCATTGACCTATAAAGCAAAGGATAATAATATCATTGTTTTGGAAGATTTTTCTTTTGACACTCCTAAAACAAAAGAGTATTTGAATATTTTGAATAATTTGGAGCAAACAGAAAATAAAACATTACTTATTCTTCCTGAAACTAATAAGAATGTTTATTTATCCTCTAGAAATTTGATAAAAGCAAAAGTAGTACAAGCTTCTGATTTGTGTACTTATGATATTATGAACGCCAATAAGTTACTGATGTTAGAGGGTTCAGTAAAAGAAATTGAAGGAAATTTAAAATAAATAAAATGAGTATTTTAATAAAACCCATAATAACTGAAAAAATGACTGATCAAAGCGAGAAGTTTAATCGTTTTGGTTTTGTTGTGGAGAGAAGCGCCAACAAGATAGAGATTAAAAAGGAAGTAGAAAAGGCATATAATGTTACTGTTGATTCCGTAAAAACCATGGTTTGTATCGGGAAGAAAAGAGTAAGAGGTACAAAATCAGGACAAATAATTGGGAAAACTAAAACCTATAAAAAAGCGATTGTGCAATTAGCAGAAGGCGATACAATCGATTTTTATAGCAATATTTAAAGATATGGCAGTAAGAAAATTAAAACCAACAACACCAGGACAAAGACATAGGATAAAATTATCTTATGACACTATTACTACATCTACTCCTGAAAAGAGTTTGATTAAGAAGTACAAAAAAACAGGAGGTAGAAACGATAGAGGTAAAATGACAATCCAACATGTTGGAGGTGGGCATAAAAGAAGATATAGAGAAATTGATTTTAAAAGAGAAAAATTTGGTATTACAGCTAAGGTTGCTACCATTGAGTACGATCCAAATAGAACAGCCAATATTGCTCTTTTACATTATGTAGATGGAGAAAAAAGGTATATAATTGCTCCTAATGGATTAAAGGTTGGAACTCAAGTTGTATCAGGTAAAGATTCTCCTATTGAGATTGGAAATGCAATACCACTTTCTGAAATTCCACTTGGTACTATTATTCATAATATAGAATTAAGACCAAGTCAAGGCGCACTTATGGCAAGAAGTGCAGGTGCATTTGCACAACTTATGGCTAGAGATGGGAAATATGCGACAATCAAATTAACTTCTGGTGAAATTCGTCAGATTTTAGTTACATGTTTGGCTACTATTGGTTCGGTTTCTAATCCTGAAGCACAACTAGCTAGAAAAGGAAAAGCGGGAAGAAATAGATGGATGGGAAGAAGACCAAGAACAAGACCAGTTGTGATGAATCCTGTGGATCATCCAATGGGTGGTGGTGAAGGTAAAGCATCTGGTGGACATCCAAGAAGTAAAAATGGAATTCCAGCTAAAGGGTTCAAAACAAGATCTAAGAAAAAGGCATCAAATAAGTATATAATTGAAAGAAGGAAAAAGAAATAAACTATGGCACGATCGTTAAAAAAGGGACCGTTTGTACACTATAAATTGCAGAGAAAAATTGATGTAATGAATGAAAGTGGAAAAAATACAGTAGTGAAAACTTGGTCAAGAGCATCTATGATTACTCCTGATTTTGTAGGAAAAACTATTGCAGTACATAACGGTAGGCAATTTATCCCTGTATTTATTACAGAAAATATGGTGGGGCATAAATTAGGAGAATTTTCTCCAACAAGAACTTTTAGAGGCCATTCAGGTAACAGAAAATAGAAAAAATGGGTGTAAGAAAAAGAAATAGCGCAAACGCAAGAAAAGAAGCTAAAAAGAAAATAGCTTTTGCTAAACTTAATAATTGTCCTACTTCTCCAAGAAAAATGAGGCTAATTGCCGATTTGATTAGAGGAATGGGTGTTGAGAAAGCATTAGCAGAATTAAAATTAAATCCAAAAGAAGCATCTGGTAGAATGGAGAAACTTTTGCTTTCTGCACTAGCCAATTGGGAAGTAAAAAATGAAGGAAAAAGAATGGATGAAAGTAATCTTTATGTTTCAGAGGTAAAAGTGGATAGCGGAAGAATGTTAAAAAGAGTTCAGCCAGCGCCTCAGGGTAGAGCACATAGAGTTAGAAAAAGATCTAATCATGTAACATTGGTAGTAAATAGTAGAAATAAAGATAATAATTAATATGGGACAAAAAACAAATCCAATAGGTAACAGATTGGGCTACATCAGGGGATGGGAGTCAAATTGGTATGGTGGTAATGATTTTGGTGACAAGCTTGCTGAAGATGATAAAATAAGAAAATACATTAACATCCGCTTGGCAAGAGCTAGTGTATCTCGAATCCCTATCGAAAGAACCATGAAGATGGTTACCGTTACTATTCATACAGCAAGACCTGGAATTATTATTGGAAAAGGTGGACAAGAAGTAGAAACCTTAAAGGAAGAATTGAAAAAGTTAATTAAAAAAGATGTTCAGATAAATATATTTGAAGTAAAACGCCCTGAGCTTGAAGCAGTTTTAGTAGCAAATGGTATTGCTAGACAAATTGAGGGAAGAATCTCTTATAAAAGAGCAATTAAAATGTCAATTGCATCTACAATGAGAATGGGTGCAGAAGGAATAAAGGTGCAGATTTCTGGGAGATTAAATGGTGCAGAAATGGCTAGATCTGAAATGTTTAAAGATGGTAGAACACCACTTCATACTTTTAGAGCAGATATTGATTATGCTTTGGCAGAGGCACAAACTACTTATGGGAAAATTGGTGTAAAAGTTTGGATTTGCAGAGGAGAGGTTTACGGAAAAAGAGATTTGATGCTTCACTTTAAAAGCGGAAAATCAAAAAAAGGAAAGGAAAGAAGACAAAGAAGAAGATAACTTAAATAAAATAAAAAGAAATAATGTTACAGCCAAAGAAAACAAAATTCAGAAAGATGCAGAAAGGTAAAATGAAAGGTAATGCACAAAGAGGTGCTACTTTGAATTTTGGAACTTTTGGTATAAAAGCATTGGAAGAACATTGGATTACGGCTCGTCAAATTGAAGCAGCTCGTATTGCGGTTACAAGGGAAATGAAAAGACAAGGTCAAGTATGGATTAGGATTTTCCCTGACAAACCAATTACTAAAAAACCAGCAGAGGTAAGAATGGGTAAAGGAAAAGGAGCTCCAGAATATTGGGCAGCTGTAGTAAGACCAGGAAGGATTTTGTTTGAAATTGATGGAGTAGATTATAATGTTGCTAAAGGGGCATTACGACTTGCAGCTCAAAAACTACCAATCAAAACAAAGTTTATTGTAAAAAGAGATTATAAAATAAAAGTAAAATAAGCAGATGAAATCAAATGTTTTAATAGAAATGCCAGAAAATGAAATTAAGAATATTTTATTGGAAGAAAGAGATAGATTGGCAAAAATGAAGATGAGTCATGCGGTATCACCTTTGGAAAATCCACACCAAATAAGATATGCAAAAAGAAAAATTGCTAGAATTCTAACGGAAATTAGAAGAAGAGAAATTGAATTGGAGCAAAAAACTAAATAAAATGGAAAGCAGAAAAGAAAGAAAAGAAAGAATAGGAATTGTTTCAAGCAACAAGATGGAGAAATCCATAGTGGTAAGGGTAGAAAGAAAAGTGAAACATCCTCTTTATGAAAAATTTGTAAAAAAGAGCAATAAGTTAGTCGCTCATGATCAGGAAAATACTTGCAATGAGGGAGATAAAGTGAAGATTATGGAGACAAGACCTTTGAGTAAAAATAAGAAATGGAGATTAGTAGAAATTTTAGAAAGAGCAAAATAAAATGATACAACAGGAATCTAGATTAAAAGTTGCCGATAATAGCGGAGCAAAAGAAGTACTTTGTATTCGTGTATTAGGTGGTACAAAAAAACGATATGCTTCTTTAGGGGATAGTATTGTAGTTACAATAAAGCATGCCGATCCTTCTGGAGGAGTAAAAAAAGGACAAGTTGCTAAAGCGGTTGTAGTAAGAACAAGAAAAGAAGTCAGAAGAAAAGATGGGTCATATATACGTTTTGATGATAATTCTTGCGTACTGCTTGATGAAAATGGAGAAATGAGAGGTACTCGTGTGTTTGGACCAGTTGCAAGAGAACTTAGAGAGCATAATTATATGAAAGTTATTTCATTAGCACCAGAAGTGCTATAATATAAGTAAAGATGAATACAATAAAAATTAAAATTAAGAAGAACGATATTGTGAAAGTAATTGCTGGTGCTTCCAAAGGAAAGGAAGGGAGGGTAATAAAGGTTTTACGAAATAAGTATAGAGCAATTGTAGAAGGAGCTAACATGATATCCAAGCACACAAAACCAAATGCTGCTAATCCGCAAGGAGGAATTATTAAACAAGAGGCAGCCATTCATATTTCTAATCTTATGTTAATAGATGCAAATTCTGGAAGTACAACAAGAATTGGAAGAAAAAGAGATGAAGAAGGAAAAATAGTAAGATATTCAAAAAAATCCGGAGAGGTAATAAAATAATGACATACACACCAAGATTAAAACAGAAGTATAATTCAGAGATTGTAAATAAGCTAAAAGGGAATTACAAATCGGTAATGCAAGTTCCAAAATTGGTTAAGATTTCATTGAATCAAGGCGTTGGAAATAATAGTACTGATAAAAAGTTTATTGATACTGTTCAGCAGGAAATCTCTACAATTGCAGGGCAAAAAGCACTTGTTACAAAATCAAAAAAGGATATTTCGAATTTTAAAGTGAGAAAGGGAATGCCTGTTGGCGTGATGGTTACTTTAAGAGGGGATAAAATGTATGAATTTTTGGATAGGTTAATTTCTGCTACTCTTCCAAGGGTTAGAGATTTTAAGGGCGTTCCAAAAAAAGGATTTGATGGGAGAGGAAATTACACTCTTGGGATAAAAGAGCATATTGTGTTCCAAGAAATTGATTTGGATAAAATCAATAAAATTACAGGAATGGACATTACTATTGTTACCAATACAAATTCGGATGATGAGGCTTTTACTCTACTGAAAGAATTTGGCATGCCATTTTCTGAAAATGGAGCTGCTAAAAAAGAAGTAGAAGAAGCAAAAAGAAAAAAGCAAGAAGAATTAAAAAGAGAAGCAGAAGAAGCTGCAAGGGTTGAGGCAGTAGAAGAAGAGGAGCAAAAAGAAGCAGATAGAAGAGCTGCACTTTCTCAAGAGGAAAGAGACCAAGAGGATGCAGAAGCTAAAGTAAATGAAGATACAGATTCAGAAGAAAATAAAGATAATAATGAAGCCTCAGCTGATGCTGATGATTCAAAAAACAAATAATTTATGGCTAAAGAATCAATGAAAGCCCGAGAGGTAAAAAGACAAAAACTGGTAGATAAATATGCAGAAAAAAGAGCTGCATTAAAAAAAGCTGGAGATTATGAAGGCTTACAAAAATTACCGAGAGACGCTTCACCTGTGAGATTGCACAACAGATGTAAAATAACAGGAAGGCCAAAGGGGTACATGCGACAATTTGGAATCTCTCGAGTACTTTTTCGTGAAATGGCTAATTTTGGGAAGATTCCAGGCGTGAAAAAAGCAAGTTGGTAAATTAAAAATAAAAAGAAGACAAATGAATACAGATCCGATAGCAGATTACTTAACCAGATTGAGAAACGCTTCAAAAGCAACTCATAAAGTGGTGGATATTCCTGCTTCAAATATGAAAAAAGAAATAACCAAAATCTTGAAAGATAAGGGGTATATTTTAAATTATAAATTTGAAGAAACTGATAATAATCAAGGAAATATTAAAATTGCATTAAAATATAATCCGCAAACCAAAAGAGCAGCTTTCGATAAGTTAATTAGAATTTCTACTCCTGGTCTTAGAAAATATGCGGATACTAAATCTTTACCAAGAGTTTTAAATGGTTTAGGGGTTGCTATACTTTCTACTTCAAAAGGAGTAATGACTGATAAAGAAGCAAGAGTGCAGAAAGTAGGCGGTGAGGTTTTATGTCATGTTTATTAATAAAAGATAAGAATTAGAAAAAATGTCAAGAATAGGAGAAAACCCAATTACGATTCCAGAAGGCGTGAGTGTTAGTCAATCTGATGGAGCAATTATTGTAAAGGGAAATTTAGGAGAGCTTTCGCAAAGAATAGATGGAGAAATAAAAGTAAATATTAATGAAAATACCATCACTTTAGAAAGAAGTTCCAATCAAAAAGATCAAAGATCATTACATGGATTATACCGTGCTTTAATTGCTAATATGATTGAAGGCGTTACTAAAGGATACACTAAAAAATTGGAATTGGTTGGTGTTGGGTACAGAGCTTCTAATCAAGGTCAAAAAATAGATATTTCAGTGGGATATTCACATAACATTATTTTTGAAATTCCTGAAGAAGTAAAGGTAAATTGCGAATCAGAAAAAGGGAAAGCACCAGTTATAACTCTTACTTCACATGATAAACAATTGATTGGTACTGTGGCTGCAAAAATTCGTTCCTTCAGAAAACCAGAGCCATATAAAGGAAAAGGAATTCGATTTGTAGGAGAGCAAATAAGAAGAAAAGCTGGTAAAACAGCAGCTAGTTAAACAATATAAAAGATGATGAAATCAAAAAAAGAAAAAAGACAAAATACTAGATACAGAATCAGAAAAACCATCAATGGAACATCTGATTCTCCACGACTTGCTGTGTTTAGAAGCAACAAACAAATCTATGCCCAAATTATTGATGATGTTGCTGGTAATACTATTGTTGCTGCTTCTTCTAGAGATAAATCATTAGAAGGTAAAAAAATGACTAAAATAGAACAAGCCAAATTGGTTGGTTTTTTAATTGGCGAAAAAGCAAAACAGGCAGGAGTAAGTGTTGTAAAATTTGATAGAGGAGGATTTATTTATCACGGAAGAGTGAAAGCATTAGCAGAAGCTGCTCGTGAAACAGGATTAAAATTTTAATAAGATATGTTTAAATATTCAGATAGTAAAAGAGTAAAACCATCAGGAGATATTGAATTAACTGATCGGTTGGTTGGCGTACAAAGAGTTACTAAAGTAACTAAAGGTGGTCGTACTTTTGGTTTTTCCGCAATTGTAGTTGTAGGAAATGGAGATGGTGTAGTTGGTATAGGGCTTGGAAAATCAAAAGATGTTTCCACAGCTATTGCAAAAGCTATTGATGCTGCAAAGAAAAACTTGGTGAGAGTTCCTGTATATAAAGGAACAATTCCTCATGAGCAAACTTCCAAATTTGGTGGAGCACAAGTATTTATAAAACCAGCATCTCATGGTACAGGTGTAAAAGCTGGGGGTGCAATGCGAGCAGTTTTGGAAAGTGCTGGCGTAACGGATGTATTGGCAAAATCAAAAGGATCTTCTAATCCTCACAATTTAGTAAAAGCAACACTTAAAGCACTTTTGGAATTAAGAGATGCTAGAGAAGTTGCGAGCCAGAGAGGAATAAGTATGGAAAAAGTATTTAATGGATAATTTTTTAGAGAAATGGTGAAAATTAAAATAAAACAAGTTAGAAGTAGAATAGGTCGTCCGAAAGATCAGAAAAGAACTTTGGATGCACTTGGATTAAGAAAGATGAACCAAGAAGTAGAGCATAATGCTACGCCTCAAATTTTGGGAATGGTTCGAAAAATAAAACACTTAATAACAGTAGTAGAATAACAATAGATATGGAATTACATAATTTAAAACCCGCAGAAGGTTCCACCAAAAAAGGAAAAAGAATTGGTAGAGGAGAAGGATCTAAAAGAGGTGGTACATCAACAAGAGGGCATAAAGGACAAAAATCTCGTTCAGGTTATTCTAAAAAAATAGGATTTGAAGGAGGACAACAACCCCTACAAAGAAGAGTGCCTAAGTTTGGTTTTACTAACCCAAATAGAAAAGAATATCAAGGTATTAATCTAGATAAATTACAAGAATTAGTAGATAATAAAAAGATTAAAATAAAAGTAGATAAGCAAACTTTGATTGATAATGGACTTGCAAAAAAGAAAGATTTGATTAAGATATTAGGAAGAGGCAAGTTAACTGCAAAATTAGATATTATTGTAAATGCATTCTCAGCCTCAGCCAAAGCAGCTATTGAAAAAGCAGGAGGAAGTGCTACTATAAGCGAAAAGTAAGATGAAAAAGTTAATAGAAACTATAAAAAATATTTGGAACATTGAAGATCTTAGAAATAGGATTCTACTTACTTTGTCATTTATTGCTATTTACCGTTTTGGGTCTTTTGTGGTATTGCCAGGAGTTGATCCAACTCTTCTTGGAAATCTACAACAGCAAACTTCAGAAGGATTGTTAGGACTACTTAATATGTTTACTGGTGGAGCATTCTCACAAGCATCTATTTTTGCATTGGGAATTATGCCATATATTTCTGCTTCTATTGTTATTCAATTATTAGGGATGGCAATTCCTTATTTCCAAAAATTACAGAAAGAAGGGGAGAGTGGAAGAAGAAAAATCAATAATATTACAAGGTACTTAACAATACTAATTACTGGCGGTCAAGCCCCTGGTTATATTGCAAACTTAAAAGCAACATTACCTGCAGAAGCATTTTTATTATCGCCAGGAATTTTTTGGTTGTCATCAATTATAGTACTTGTTACAGGTACAATGTTTGTGATGTGGTTAGGAGAAAAAATTACTGATAGAGGAATCGGAAATGGAATTTCACTTCTTATTATGATTGGGATTATTGCTTATTTACCACAATCCTTAATGATGGAATTAGCTTCTGGTTTGGAAGATCAGGGAGGAGGTTTAGTACTTTTCTTAGTAGAAATGCTAGTACTTTTACTGGTAATAATGGTGTCCATTTTGTTGGTGCAAGGTACTAGGAGAATACCGGTGCAATATGCAAAGCGTGTTGTTGGTAATAAGCAATATGGAGGTGTAAGACAATTTATTCCATTAAAAGTAAATGCAGCAGGAGTTATGCCAATTATTTTTGCACAAGCCATTATGTTTGTACCTATTACATTGGTTGGTTTTTCTGATTCTGAAACTTTGCAAGGAATGGCAGCAGTTCTTACTGATTTTGCAGGTTTTTGGTACAATTTTATGTTTTTTATAATGGTAGTATTATTCACTTATTTTTATACTGCTATTACTGTAAACCCTAACCAAATGGCGGATGATATGAAAAGAAATGGTGGATTTATTCCAGGGGTAAAACCAGGGAGAAAAACAGCTGAATATTTAGATGCAGTAATGTCAAGAATTACATTGCCAGGAAGTATATTTTTAGGTGCGGTTGCTATTTTGCCAGCATTTGCAATGGCAGCTGGTATTAATGCTCAGTTTGCTCAATTTTATGGAGGAACATCATTACTTATTTTGGTAGGTGTAGTGTTAGATACTCTTCAGCAAATTGAAAGCCATTTGTTGATGAGACATTATGATGGATTGATGGATTCAGGAAAGATAAAAGGAAAATCTTCCGGAAGTATGGTAGCATAGTTTTTTTACTATGATTTACTATAAATCGGAACAGGAGATAGAGTTAATAAGAGAAAGTTCTTTACTTGTTGGAAAAACCCATGCGGAAATAGCGGGGCTAATAAAACCAGGAGTTACTACTTTGGAATTAGATAAAATTGCAGAGGAGTTTATAAGGGATAATGGAGCAGTGCCAGCCTTTAAAGGTTACGGAGGTTTCCCAAACACCTTATGTATGTCGCCAAATGAGCAGGTAGTTCACGGTATTCCAAATGATATCCCCTTAAATGATGGAGACATTATTTCGGTAGATTGTGGGGTGGTGATGAATAGTTTTTATGGAGATTCGGCTTTTACCTATGAAGTAGGAGAAGTTAAAGAGGATGTAAAAAAGCTTTTGGATGTTACAAAAGCATCTCTTTATTTAGGGATTGAGCAAGCTGTTTCCGGAAAAAGAATAGGAGATATTGGCCATGCTATTCAAGACTATACCGAAAGTTTTGGATATGGAGTAGTAAGAGAAATGGTAGGGCATGGAGTTGGTAGAAATTTACATGAAAGTCCGGAAGTACCTAATTATGGTAAAATAGGAAAGGGTATAAAACTAAAAGAAGGATTGGTAATTGCAATTGAGCCAATGATAAACATGGGAACAAAGTCTATTCATCAGCATGCTGATGGTTGGACGATAACAACAGCAGATGGTAATTTCTCTGCACATTTTGAACACACCATTGTAGTGCGAAAAAATAAAGCAGAAATTTTATCTAGTTTTAAAGAGATAGAAAAAGTATTAAATAAGAAATAAAAATGGCAAAACAGCCAAATATAGAGTTAGACGGAACTATTAAACAAGCATTATCGAATGCTATGTTTAGAGTTGAACTTGAAAATGGGCATATTATTACGGCTCATATTTCTGGTAAAATGCGAAAGTATTATATTAAGCTTTTGCCAGGAGATAAAGTAAAATTAGAAATGTCTCCTTATGATTTAACTAAGGGACGAATAACTTATAGGTACTAAAAATTAGAAATTATGAAAGTACGAGCATCAGTAAAAAAGAGAAGTGAGGATTGCAAAATCGTTAGAAGAAAAGGACGATTGTATGTAATTAATAAAAAGAACCCTAGATTTAAACAAAGACAAGGATAAAATATGGCAAGAATAAAAGGTATAGATTTACCTAAAAACAAAAGAGGAGAAATTGGTTTAACATACATTTTTGGTATTGGATCATCTTTTGCAAAAGAAATTTTAGATAAAGCAAAAGTTCCTTATGATATAAAAGTTCAGGATTGGGACGATAATCAGGTAAATGCTATTCGTTCCATTATTAATGAGCAATATAAGGTAGAAGGGGAATTGCGTGCCGAAACTCAAATGAATATCAAACGATTGATAGATATTGGTTCGCACAGAGGAATCCGTCATAGAAAAGGATTGCCACTTAGAGGACAGAGAACAAAGAACAATTCAAGAACAAGAAAAGGAAGAAGAAAAACAGTTGCAAACAAAAAGATAGCAGCTAAATAATAAATAAATTATGGCAAAATCATCAAAAAAGAAAAATGCAGTAAGAGTGGAAGCAGTTGGACAAGCACATATACAAGCTTCTTTCAATAATATTATCATTTCATTAACCAACAATAATGGGCAAGTTATATCATGGTCATCTGCTGGAAAGATGGGCTTTAGAGGGTCAAAGAAAAACACTCCTTATGCTGCACAAATGGCTGCAGAAGATTGTGCTAAACCAGCAATGGAACAAGGTCTTAGAAGAGTAAAGGTGTTTGTAAAAGGTCCTGGTTCTGGAAGAGAATCTGCAATTAGAGCAATTCATAATTCTGGTATTTTAGTAACAGAAATTGTAGATGTTACTCCATTACCACACAATGGTTGTCGCCCTCCAAAAAGAAGAAGAGTATAAATTTAATTAATAAAGAAAAAATGGCAAGATATACAGGTCCTACATCTAAGATAGCAAGAAAATTCGGAGAACCAATTTTTGGTCCAGACAAGGTATTGGATAAGAAAAATTATGGTCCAGGACAGCATGGAAATACCAGAAGGAGAGGTAAAAAATCGGAATATGCTGTGCAGTTGCAGGAAAAACAAAAAGCAAAATACACTTACGGAATTTTAGAAAAACAATTCTCTAACCTTTTCAAGAAAGCATTAAGACAAAAAGGTATTACAGGAGAACTATTATTACAACTTTGTGAAACTCGCCTTGATAATGTGGTGTATCGATTAGGGGTTTCTCCAACTAGAAGGGCAGCACGACAAATGGTAACACACAAGCATATTGTAGTAAATGATAAAATAACCAATATTCCTTCTTATGCTTTGAGAGTAGGTGATATTATAAGTGTTAGAGAAAAATCAAAATCATTAGAAATGGTAGGGGCATCATTAGCTGCTTCTGCTCATGAATCGGATTGGTTAGAATGGAATTCTGATACTATGACTGGAAAAGTTTTGGCTCTCCCAGAAAGAGAACAAATTCCAGAAAACATAAAAGAACAACTCATTGTTGAACTTTACTCAAAATAGAAAACTAAACTTAAAAAATAAAATTATGCCAATATTAAATTTTCAAAAACCAGATGAAGTAGTAATGCTTAAATCTGATGAAAATGTAGGGAATTTTGAATTTCGACCATTAGAGCCAGGTTATGGGCTTACTGTAGGAAATGCACTAAGAAGAGTTTTACTTTCTTCTTTAGAAGGTTTTGCAATTACTTCTATAAAAATACAAGGAGTTGATCATGAATTTTCAACTATTGATGGAGTAATTGAGGATGTAACTGAAATTGTTTTGAATCTTAAAAAAATTAGATTCAAACAGCAAATTGAAGATGAAAATAGCGAAACAGCAATTATAAAAGTTTCTAAGCAGAAAACAATTACTGCTGGAGATGTTGCTAATGGCTTGTCTAATTTTCAAGTTTTAAACCCAGAACAAATAGTTTGCAATATGGATAAAAAAGTTTCTTTTGAAATGGAAATCCTTATTGAAAAAGGAAGAGGTTATGTGCCTGCTGAAGATAATTCAAAAGAGGATACTGCATTAGGAACTATTCCTATTGATTCTATTTTTACACCAATCAAGAATGTAAAATATGATGTTGAAAATTATAGAGTAGAACAAAAAACTGACTTTGAGAAATTAAATATCCATTTAGTAACAGATGGATCTATTACTCCAAAAGATGCTTTAACGGAGGCTTCAAAAATTCTTATTCAACATTTTATGCTTTTCTCTGATGAGAAAATAACTTTTGGAAAAGATTTAGAAGATGAGTTTGATGAGGATACTCTGCATATGCGCCAGCTTCTTAAAACAAAACTTTCTGAATTTGGTTTATCAGTTAGAGCATTAAACTGTTTGAAAACGGCTGAGGTATTTACATTAGGCGAATTGGTTTCTTTCAAGAAATCGGATATGTTAAAATTCAGAAACTTTGGCAAGAAATCACTTACAGAATTAGAAGAGTTAGTAAAAGATAAAGGACTAACTTTTGGATTAGATATTTCCAAATATAATTTAGAAACAAACGAACAATAATGAGACACGGAAAGAAATTTAACCACTTAAGTAGAAAGTCAGCACATAGAAAAGCAATGCTTGCTAATATGGCATGTTCATTAATTGAACACAAAAGAATTAAAACTACATTAGCAAAAGCAAAAGCTTTAAGAGTTTATGTTGAGCCTTTGATTACTAAATCAAAGGATGATACTACTCACTCAAGAAGAACTGTTTTTTCTTACTTAAAACAAAAAGAGGCTATTACTGAGTTGTTTGGTGATGTAGCTACTAAAGTTGCTGATAGACCAGGAGGTTATACTAGAATTTTAAAGCTAAGTAACAGATTGGGCGATAATGCTCAAATGGCATTTATCGAATTAGTTGATTATAATGAAGATTATACTACTGATAAGCCTAAGCGTAAAAAAGCAAGAAGAGCAAAAAAGAAATCTGTTAAAGAAACAGCTGCTGCTGTTGAAGAAGCAGTAGTAGTTGAAGATGCTCCACAGAATAAAGAAGTAGTGGAAGAAAAAGTTGATGAGGTAGTTGAAGTAGTTGAAGAAACTCCTAAAGCTGAAGAAGTAAAGGGAGATGCTCCACAGAATGAAGAAGTAATTGAAGAAACAAAAGTTGCTGAAGAGGTAGTTGAAGAAACTCCTAAAGCTGAAGAAGTAAAGGAAGATGCTCCACAGAATGAAGAAGCAATTGAAGAAACAAAAGTTGCTGAAGAGGTAGTAGAAGAACCAACTGACTCAACCCCTGAAACTACAGAAGAAAAGGCTGATAACTCTGAAACCACAGAAGAAGAAGCTGATAACTCTGAAAATAAAGAAGAAAAAGGAGAGTAGTTATAGAACTTCTTTTTAAGATTTAATGAAAGGGTAAAGCTTAGGTTTTATCCTTTTTTTATAAATAAATTAAATGAAATACATTAAGAAAAAACCAGCAGTATTATTATTACAAGATGGAACAATCTTCCATGGAAAAGCTAATGGTATTGATGGAGTAGCAACAGGAGAACTTTGTTTTAATACTGGTATGACAGGCTATCAAGAAGTATTTACTGATCCTTCTTATTTTGGTCAATTGATGATTACTACTAACGCACATATTGGAAATTATGGTGTTAAAAATGATGAAGTAGAATCTGATGATATGAAAATTGCAGGACTTATTTGCAAGAATTTCAATAATGGTTTTTCTCGTGATGGAGGTGATGGTGATTTAAATTCTTATTTTGTTGCTCAAAATAAAGTAGTGATTTCAGATATTGATACAAGAGCTGTTGTCCGTCATATTCGTGATAAAGGAGCTATGAATGCAATCATTTCAACTGCAACTACTGATATTGCTGAACTGACTAAATTATTAGCTGAAGTTCCTTCAATGGAAGGGCTAGAACTTTCATCATCAGTTTGTACTAAAGAACCTTATTTTATTGGAAATGAAAATGCAACTAATAAAGTTGCTGTATTGGATTTAGGTGTAAAAAGAAATATACTTAAATGTTTAACCGATAGAGACTGTTACTTACAAGTGTTTCCAATGCATACTTCTTATGAAGATATGAAAATGTGGAATCCTGATGGTTTCTTTTTGTCTAATGGTCCTGGAGATCCTTCAGCTATGCCTGAGGTTATTGAGCAGGTTAAAAAAGTTACTGCTGATGGAAAAGCTGTATTTGGTATTTGTTTAGGACATCAAGCTTTAGCATTATCTGAAGGTATATCAACTTATAAAATGCATAACGGACATAGAGGTATTAATCATCCAGTAATAAACTTATCTACAAGAAAGGCAGAAGTTACTTCTCAAAATCATGGTTTTGGAATTTCAGAAGAGGATATTAAGAATAACCCTAATGTAGAAGTAACTCATTTGAATTTAAATGATGATACTATTGAAGGAATTAAGCTTAAAAATAAGAATTGTTTTTCAGTTCAGTATCACCCAGAATCATCACCAGGTCCACATGACTCAAGATATTTATTTGATGAATTTGTTAAAAATATAAATAAAAACTAATGGGAAGAATAGTAAATATACACGCAAGACAAATTTTAGATTCAAGAGGGAATCCTACAGTTGAAGCAGAAGTTTTTACAGAGAATGGCGTAATGGGAAGGGCTGCAGTACCTTCAGGAGCTTCTACTGGTAAGCATGAGGCAGTAGAATTAAGAGATGGTGATAAAGGAACTTATTTAGGTAAAGGAGTTTTAAAAGCAGTTCAGAATATTAAAACAGCTATTAATGAAGAACTGAATGGAGTTTATGTAAATGAACAAGCTCTAATTGATAATAAGATGATTGCTTTAGATGGTACTCCAAATAAAGCAAATTTGGGTGCTAATGCAATGTTAGCTGTTTCATTAGCTTGTGCAAAAGCTGCAGCTATTGAAAGTAGGCAAGAATTATACAATTACATTGGAGGAGTAAATGCTAGGGAACTTCCTATTCCAATGATGAATATTTTAAATGGAGGTTCGCATGCTGATAATAGTATCGACTTTCAAGAATTTATGGTAATGCCAGTTGGAGCAACTTCATTTTCAGAAGGGTTAAAAATGGGCACTGAAGTATTTCATCACTTAAAATCTGAGTTGCAGGCTCAAGGACA
>JACNLP010000069.1 GCA_014381465.1 Flavobacteriales bacterium
TACAATTGTATCAATCCCAAACATTAAATCCAATTATACCTTAACCCTTTATGATGTAACAGGGCAGAAGGTTTTAGAAAAAGAAGATTTAAGCGAAAGGACCTATGAGTTAGAAAGAGGATTGCTCTCAAAAGGCATTTACTTTTTAGAAATCAAAACAGAGGAAAGTAAACAGTTTAAAAGAGTGGTTATTAATTAATTTATCGAGCACCAAAAATTGCAGAGCCAATTCGTACCATAGTGCTACCTTGCTCAATAGCAATCTGGTAATCTCCACTCATTCCTATTGATAAAATAGAAATATCTTGATTTCTTACTTTGTCAAAAATATCTTTTAAAGACTTAAACTCTATTGAAATCTGTTCATCATTATCGGTAAAAGTAGCCATTCCCATTAGTCCTGTAATTCTAATATTTTCAAATTGTTTGGCATCTTTTATTACTTGTGTAATTTCATTTATCCCAAATCCAAACTTTGTACTTTCCTTTGCAATATGCACTTGCAAAAGGCAGTTGATAACCCTTTTATTTTGTGCTGCTCTTTTATCAATTTCTTTCAGTAATTTCAAGGAATCTACTCCATGAATTAAGGAAACAAAAGGAGCAATAAGTTTTACCTTATTTCTTTGTAAATGCCCAATCATGTGCCAATTAATATCTTCTGGAAGTAAGGCTGCTTTTTCTACTAATTCCTGAACTTTATTTTCACCAAATACTCTTTGTCCTGATTGGTATGCTTCCATTATAGCCGTCTTGGGTTTAGTTTTGCTAACAGCTACAAGAGTTACCGTTTTGGGCATACTGTTTTGTATTGCTTTCAGCTTTTTAGAAACACACATCAGTCAATAGGATAAATAGTAATACCTGATCGTAATTTGGGTTCGATATAGGTACTTTTAGGGGGCATTATCATATTGTTATCTGCTACCTCTTTTATTGCATCAATAGGTATTGGTTTCAAAATAAAAGCAACTGTAAACTCGCCATTATCTACTTTTTCTTTCAGTACAGCAAGAGGAGTTGTTCCTGCTTCAAAACTAATATTTTTATCTGTTTTCTCATCTGTAATATTCAGTATAGGAGCCAAAATAGTAGCCGATAAAATAGCAGGGTCAAGCTGGCTTACAAGGTCTGTTTTTATGATACAGTCTTTTACAATTAATGAATACCATTTTCCTGCTAAATACATGCTAATTTCATTAAGTTCAGTAGGAGTATATGTATGAGCAGTTACCTCTTTTAGAATAAAAGAAGAAGCAATTTTTTTTAGTAACTCAGCAACTGTTAAACCATTTAATGATTTTACTAAACGATTAAAATTAATGATTTTGAGTTGGCTTTCGCCAATCAGATAACTCATAAAATAATTACTATTATCACTACTTTTTTCTTTGGATAGTAAGGCAGATGATGCACATCTATGATGTCCATCTGCTATATAGATGTTATCAAGTTTATTAAAAGCATCCGTAATAGTGTGTATATCTTGCTCAGTATCTATCAGCCACAATTCATGTTGTACTTTGTTGGTTGTGGTGAAGTCAAATTCAGCTCTTGTTTTACTTATTACATTAATTACTTCACTAATGGTAGTATTGTCCTTATAGCTCAGCAGAACAGGGTCAGCATTAAATCCAGTAATATCTAGATAGTCCTTGAATAATTTTTCTCTTTTAGTTAGTGTATGCTCGTGTACTTTAATCGTTCCGTTTAGATAATCTGTAACACTACAAGCAGCAATAATTCCTTCAAAAACATGAGTTTCTCTAGTTTGTCGGTACAGATAAAATGCATTTCTTGAATCTCTTTTGAGTATTTTATTTTGCTTAAATTCATCAAACTTCTTTTTTACTAATTTGAATTTTTCAATACCGCTTTTTTTATTCTTTTTTTTGTATTCAGGATTGATGATGTGCAAAAAAGTGAAGGGATTATGTTCTAGTTTTTCTTTTAAAGTTTCGTCAGTATAAGAAAGATACGAACGAGAAGCAAAAAGATGTACTTTGTCTCTTGTTGGACGAATGGCTTTAAATGGACGAACTATTGCCATAATTATTTATCAAAATGAGTTGCTATTTGTTCAGCTAATTCTGTTCCGATTCTATCTTGAGCTTCTAGAGTTGCAGCACCAATATGTGGAGTAAGTGAAATTGCATTGTGCATACAAATATGTATGCTTGGGTTGGGTTCATTATCGAATACATCAAGTCCTGCATAGGCCAATTTTTCCTTGTCCAAAGCAAACATTAAAGCAGTTTCATCAACTACACCACCTCTAGCTGCATTTACAATTCCAGCTCCAGTTTTCATCATTCCTATTTCTTCAGCACCAATTACTGCCTTATCATCAATTTTAGGAACATGTAAACTTATAAAATCAGAATTTCTAAGTACTTCTTCTAAGCTTTCAGTTTCAATAGTAAATGATTTTTTATCTCCATTAAAAAACTCTAAAGTAATACTTGCTTCATCAATAAATTTATCGTGAGCCATTACTTTCATTCCAAGCCCAATTGCTCTTTTTGCTACTTCTTGTCCTATTCTTCCAAAGCCAATAATTCCTAAAGTTTTACCTGCTAATTCTCTTCCATTAGCATATGATTTTTTTAAGGACTTGAATTCTGCATCACCACTTAATGGCATTTGCCTGTTGCTATCAAATAAGAAACGAACCATACCAAATAAATGAGCAAAAACTAGCTCAGCTACTGATGCAGATGAAGCAGCAGGAGTATTAATCACATTTATTCCTTTCTCTCTAGCATAATCAACATCAATATTGTCCATTCCTACACCTCCTCTTCCTACAATTTTAAGGTGAGGACAAGCATCAATTAATTCCTTACGAACAGTAGTTGCACTTCTTACAAGTAACACTTCATAATTTTCAGAATTAATAGTTTCAATTAAATCTTCTTGGGCTACTTTCTCTGTTACTATTTCAAATCCTTTTGCTTTTAAAGCATCAATCCCAGCTTGTGAGATTCCATCATTTGCTAATACTTTTGTCATTTTAATTTACTTCTAATTTTTTCATAACATCAACTAAAACCTGTACACTTTCTAAAGGTAAAGCATTGTACATTGATGCTCTATATCCTCCAACAGACCTATGGCCTTTTAGTCCGTTTATTCCTGCATTATTCCACATTTTATTGAATTGTTCTTCTTTGCTTTCATCAGTAAGTAAAAAAGTAACATTCATATTTGAACGGTCATCTTTATTTGCAGCACCTTCAAATAAAGGGTTTCTATCAATCTCCCCATATAATAAATCAGCTTTTTCCTGATTGATTTTTTCAATTGCTTCAACTCCTCCTAATTCTTTTAGCCACTGTAAAGTAAGCATAGAAACATAAATTGGGAATACGGGAGGTGTATTAAACATACTGCCTTTACTAATGTGTGTGTTGTAATCTAACATAGTAGGGATGTTCCTTCCTGTTTTTCCTAGAATTTCATCCTTAACTATTACAAGAGTAGTTCCTGCTGGTCCCATATTTTTTTGGGCTCCAGCATAAATTAAATCAAATTTACTAACATCAATTTTTCTACTGAAAATATCCGAACTCATATCACAAACCATCAATGTAGGACAGTGGGGGAAATCTTTCATTTGTGTACCATAAATTGTATTGTTAGAAGTACAATGAAAATAATCAACATCAGTAGGGATTTTATATCCTTTTGGAATGTAATTGTAGTTTTTATCAGATGAATCTCCAAGTATTTCAACTTCTCCCATACTTTTAGCTTCAGCAATTGCTTTTTTAGCCCAAGTACCAGTGTTGGTATAAGCGGATTTCCCTCCTTTTCTAAGTAAATTAAATGGTACCATCAAAAACTCTAAACTAGCACCCCCTTGTAAGAAAAGTACTGAGTAAGCAGTTGGAACTTCTAGGAGTTCTTTAACTAATGCAATCGCATTATCCATTACTTCTACAAATGGTTTGCTTCTGTGTGATATTTCAATTAAGGATAAATCATCATTATTAAAATTAAGTACTGCTTTTGAAGCTTGTTTTAAAACTTCTTGTGGTAGTATGCAGGGTCCTGCTGAAAAATTGTGTTTTTTACTCATAAATATATTGTTTTTAAAAGAAATCGTGAATGATTCTCATTTCATTATTCTTTTACTCTTTCTAAATACGCTCCTTTTTCAGTATCAATTTTTATCTTATCCCCCTCATTTATGAAAAGAGGAACTTGAATATCTGCACCTGTTTCGGTAGTTGCAGGCTTGAAGGTGTTGGTTGCGGTATTTCCTTTTACACCAGGTTCTGTTTTACTAATTTCAAGAGTTACATGTGCTGGTAAATCAGCAGAAAGAGGCATTCCTTTATCAGCATGAAAAAGCACATTAATATTTTCTCCTTCTTTTAAAAATTCTACATTTTCAATAAACTCTTTTTGGAGCATAATTTGTTCATAGTCATCCAAATTCATCAAATGATAATCACTTCCTTCTGCATATAGGAATTGATATTTTCTATTTTCAATTCTTATAATATTTATTTTTACTCCTGATGTAAAAGTGTTTTCTAAAAGCCGACCTGTATTTAGGTTTCTAATTTTTGTTCGCACAAATGCAGGTCCTTTTCCTGGTTTTACATGTTGAAATGATACAATTTTCCAAGGATCCCCATTATGCTCAAAACATAATCCGTTTCTAAATTCTGCTGTTGTTGCCATATTTATTTTTTATTGATTATACCCCTTCATAATTCCTCTCCCTGAATCTTGTATAAAGGAAATTATACTATCTCTTTCAGGAGAAGCCGAAAGTTCGGCTTCAATTTTAGTAACTGCTTGGGAGGTATTGTTATTATTTTGAAATAGAATCCTGTATATATTTTGTATTTCTTGAATTTTTTCATCTTTAAATCCTCTTCTTCTTAGTCCAATTGAGTTAATTCCTACAAAGGAAAGAGGTTCACGGGCTGCCTTTACAAAGGGTGGAACATCTTTTCTTACAAGCGCTCCTCCAGAAATCATGGCATGTTCACCAATATGAACAAATTGATGAATAGCTGACAGCCCGCCAATAATCACCCAATCGCCAATGGTTATATGTCCGCCAAGGGCTACAGAGTTTACAATAACACAATTATTTCCAATAATACAATCATGTGCCACATGGCAATAAGCCATGAGTAAACAATTTTCCCCAATAATAGTTTTCCCTGTTGCTTTTGTTCCTCTATTGATTGTAACACATTCTCTTATTGTAGTATTATTCCCAATTACTACTTCCGATTTTTCTCCCCCAAATTTCAAATCTTGAGGAATAGCAGAAATAACAGCACCAGGAAATATTCTGCAATTTTTCCCAATTCTAGCACCTTCCATAATGGTAACATTACTTCCAATCCAAGTTCCTTCACCTATTTCGACATTTTTCTCAATAGTAACAAATGGCTCTATTACAACACTTCTTGCAATATCTGCTCCAGAGTGAACATATGACAAAGGCTGATGCATAATTATTATTTTTTTGGTGCTATTTGGGCTAGTAAATCTCCTTCAACTACTATTTTTCCATCAACAAAACCTTTACCATGCATGTGGCACAATCCTCTTCTGATAGGAGAAATTAAGTTCAACCTAAAAATGATAGTATCTCCTGGTGTTACTTTTCTTTTAAATTTAGCGTTATCAATTTTCATAAAAAAGGTTAAATAATCCTCTGGATTATCTACAGTGCTTAAAATTAAAACCCCTCCAACTTGAGCCATAGTCTCTAATTGTAATACTCCAGGCATTACTGGCTCACCTGGAAAATGCCCTTTAAAATACTCCTCATCTTTATTTACAAATTTTACACCAACAATGTAATCGGATTCAAGTTCTCTTATTTCATCAATAAAAAGAAACGGTTTTCTATGTGGTAAAATGCTTTTGATTTTTTCTTTATCATAAAGAGGTTTTTTGTTGAAATCAATTTCTGGAAATGTGTTTTTTATTTCTTCTGTCATAATTTTTTTAATCTTTTTAGCAAAAGCAACATTTATAGTATGTCCTGGTTTTTTTGCAATTATATGCCCTTTTATATTTTTTCCAACTAATGCAATATCGCCAATTACATCCAATAGTTTGTGGCGAGCTGGTTCATTTTCAAAGCGGAGTTCTAAATTATTTAATATTCCTTTTTCTTGTATGGCAATATTTTCTTTATTAAAAGTTTTTGCTAATCCAGTAAGTTCTTTTTCATTTATTTCTTTATCAACAATTACAATAGCATTATTTAAATCTCCCCCCTTGATTAAGTTATTCCCTAGTAACCCTTCTAATTCGTGTAAAAAGCAGAAAGTTCTTGAAGAAGAAAAATTATTTTCAAATTCACAAATATTTTCTAAAGTTGCCTCTTGTTTTGTAAGAGTAGAAGAGTTGTAATCAATCTCAACAGAAACCATAAATTTATCAGAAGGGATAATGATTAATTCACTTCCTGTTAGCTCATCTTTATAGGAGATTTTTCGTTTTATCTCATAGTAGTTTTTATCCTTTTTTTGGTTAACTATTCCTGCTTTATTTAAGATTTTAGTAAAACCAATAGCACTTCCATCTAAAATAGGAGTTTCACAGGCATCAATTTCAATAAGCAAGTTGTCAATTTGTGCACCAGTAATAGCCGCCAAAATATGCTCAGTTGTGTGGATACTTACGCCATTTTTTTTCAAAGTTGTACCTCTATTAGTTTGTGATACCAAATTAGCATCTGCTTCAATAATAGGTTTGTTTTCTAAGTCTGTTCTCTGAAACTTTATTCCAAAATCCTCTTTTGCAGGTGTAAAAGTGATGGTGCTTTTTACTCCAGTATGTAGCCCAACCCCACTTATAGAAATGCTTTGTTTTATGGTTTTTTGTTTATTACTCATTTTTCACTTTTTATTTTCTAAAAAAAATGATTTTTCTATTTCCGAAATGGTTTTGTAAAGCTCTGGTAATTTTCTAAAAATAATATAAGACCTTTGAAAATCTCGGATATCAAAAGCCATTGGGCCTTGCACAATTCTCCCTTTTTCGCAAATGCTTGTAGCTACTCCGCTTTGCCCTGCAATTTTCACTTCATCAGCAATTGTAATATGCCCAACAATAGCACATTGTCCCCCAATCATACAATTTTTTCCTATTTTAGTTGAGCCAGCAACACCTGCTTGTGATGCGATTACAGTATTTTCTCCAATCTCTACATTGTGGGCAATTTGTATCAAATTATCCAATTTTACTCCTTTACAGATAAGAGTAGAGCCCATAGTTGCTCTATCAATTGTTGTATTTGCACCTATTTCAATATCATCTTTTAATAATACATTTCCTATTTGTGCAATTTTACTATAATGATTGTTCTCATCAGGAGAAAATCCAAATCCATCTCCTCCAATTACTACTCCTGAATGCAAAATATTATTTTTCCCAATTTCACAATCATGATAAATTGAAACTCCTGAATAAAGAATTGTATTTTCTGCAATCTTTACATTTTTCCCTATATAACAATTTGGATAGATCTTGACATTATTTCCAATGCTTGTATTTTCTCCAATATATGTAAAAGCTCCCACAAAAACATCTTTTCCAATTTCAGCAGAATCTTCAATTTTTGATAGTTTGTCAATGCCTTTTTTGTCGTTTTTCATTTTATTATAAACATCTAAAATCTGACTAAAACTTTGATAAGCATCTTCTACAAAGATAAGGGTTGAACTAATATTATTATCTGATTTAAAATCATTATTTACAATTACAACTGAAGCATTTGTAGTATAAATATGAGGAGTGTATTTTTCATTAGCTAAAAAGCATAAATCACCATTTTTACCATCTTCAATTTTGGCTAAAGAACGAACTTCAGAATTGGAATTACCCTTAATTTTACCATTAAGGATTTTTGCTATTTGCTTTGCTGTAAATTTCATGGGTGCAAATTTAACAATTCTTATTGTTTTAAATTTGGATAACAAAGGAAAAACTTATTTACTTTTTTGGAAATCATTTCATTTAATAGTTGGTCAGAAGCATCTTTTAATTCTTTTATGCTGCCATCTTTCATGAGGATATTAATTTTTGCTTTTTCATAATTATAAGTACTATTACTTACTTTATCAGAGAAAACAAAAAAATCAACTTCTTTATCGTTTATTGAAAATTGTTTTTTTACTTGTTTTTTAGTGTCTTGAATTTCTTTTTTTGAAAATGATTTATCTTGAATTTTTACTTTTAATAATTTTCTGTCAATTATTATTTTAGATAGTGATGAAAGAACAAAATCATCATGGCTAATCCATTGTTTAATTGATGCATAAATATCATAATCATCTAGCATTGCAAATTGATGTAAAAGTTTAGAGTTTTGCTGAAAATCTTTTTTGCTAAAGTTATTTTTTAAAAAGAAAAGTAGCGTTGAAGTTGCAAAAATCTCTTTGCCTTCCAAGATTAATTCTTTTGCTCTTTTTAAGATTTTAATAAGTGTATTTTCGGCAGAAAGTACCGTTTTGTGCAAATATACTTGCCAATACATCAATCTTCTTGCGATCAAGAATTTTTCAATAGAATAGATTCCTTTCTCCTCAATTACTAAATTATCATCTACTACATTTAGCATATTTATGATTCTTTCT
Source organism: Flavobacteriales bacterium (assembly GCA_014381465.1). Taxonomy (GTDB): domain Bacteria; phylum Bacteroidota; class Bacteroidia; order Flavobacteriales; family BACL11; genus DUAL01. Next base: position 8,622 of record JACNLP010000069.1, read on the forward strand.
GTTCCTATTACCCCTTCTTGAACTCCAGAATAAAAGCTGTCCCTTTTTAAATAATCCAGCCTATCCATATCCAACTGAGAAGATACCAATTGGTGTAAGAATTTTTTTTTATACCCATTATTAAAAATTTGAATAGCTAAAGATAGTTTTCCATTAAATTGTTTGTTTAATTCTTCCATAAAAAGCAAAGAAAGCATTTCATGATTAATGTTGTTTACAATACTTTTTTCCAAAGTATGCGAAAAAGGGCCATGCCCAATATCATGTAATAAAATAGCAATGCAAATGGCTTCAGCTTCCTTTTTTGTGATTTTATGACCTTTTTTTCTTATTTGATCAATGGCTTTCTTCATCAAAAATACACAGCCAATAGCATGGTGAAAACGAGTGTGATATGCACCAGGGTAAACTAAATAAGATAGTCCTAATTGAGATATTCTTCTTAATCTTTGGAAAAAAGGATGTTCAATAAGGTCAAAAATAATTCCCTTCTCTATTTGTACGAAACCATAAATTGGGTCGTTAATAATTTTATCTTTTTTTAAGCTACACATATAGGCAAATAACGGATTATTTTTTTGATTTTTGTAAAACCAATTTAAATAAAATATATGATTTCAATACTTTGGGCAGATGATGAGATAGATATCTTAAAACCACATATTATATTTTTAGAACAAAAGGGCTACAATGTAGTTACTGCTAAAAGTGGAGATGAGGCATTAGATAGATTTAACGAAAGCATTTTTGATTTAGTGTTTTTAGATGAAAATATGCCAGGATTTACAGGATTAGAAACCCTTGTGAAAATGAAAGCAATTAAACCAAATATCCCCATTGTTATGATTACAAAAAGTGAGGAAGAAAGTATTATGGAGGAAGCAATTGGTTCTAAAATTTCTGACTATCTGATAAAACCAGTAAATCCAAATCAGATTTTAATTTCGATTAAGAAAAATATAGATAGTAAACGATTGGTAGGCGAACGCACTACTATGAATTATCAGCAAGAATTTCGAAAAATTGGCATGAGTTTGTCTGAAGAAATGGATAAAGAGCAATGGATAGAGATTTTTAAGAAACTTACCTTTTGGGAATTGGAAATTGAAAAATCAGGAGAACAAAGTGTAGAGGAAATTCTTTCTATGCAAAAACAAGAGGCAAACACCCAATTTTTTCGCTTTGTAAGAAATAATTACAAGCAGTGGATAAATGGAAATGATGCACCATTGCTTTCACATAATTTGATGCGAAAAAATGTGATGCCTTTACTAGATGAAAAACCACTATATTTTATTCTAATTGACAATTTAAGATATGACCAATGGAAAATTATTGAACCCATGGTTTTGAGTGATTTTAGAGTAAATAAAGAGGAAGTTTACTATAGTATTTTACCTACTGCCACTCAATATTCTAGGAATGCGATTTTCTCAGGAATGTTACCTTCTGAGATGGAAAAAAGATTTCCAGGAAAGTGGAAAAATGATGAAGATGAGGGAGGAAAGAATATGTTTGAAGAGGATTTTTTACGCAATCAACTACAAAGATTAGGACATGGAAATTGTAAATTGAGCTATTCCAAAATTACAAATATTAATTTTGGAAGAAAAGTAGTAAATCAGATTGCAAATATGAAACATAATAACTTAAATGTAATTGTGTATAATTTTGTAGATATGTTATCTCACGCCAGAACGGATATGAAAGTAATTAAAGAATTGGCAGAGGATGATTCTGCATACCGCTCTCTTACGGCTTCTTGGTTTGAGCATTCACCTTTGCGTGATATTATGAAACAAATTGCTAAACAAGGAGCGAAAATGATTATCACTACCGACCATGGAACCATAAATGTGAAAAGGCCTTCAAAGGTAATTGGCGATAGAAATGTAAATTCTAACCTTAGATACAAACAAGGCAAAAATCTAAATTATATTAAATCGGATGTGATGGAGGTAAACAATCCTGCTGAATTTCATTTGCCTCAGCAGAATGTAAGTACAAAATATATTTTTGCCAAAGAGGATATGTACTTTGTTTATCAGAATAATTATAATCAGTTTGTGCAATATTTTAAAGATACTTTTCAGCATGGAGGAATATCATTAGAAGAAATGTTGATACCAATTATCACTTTAGAAGCAAAATAAAATGAGTAAAACTTTTTATGCTAGTAAAGTAGAAGAATTAGATGAAATTGCAAAATCACTTATAAAAGTTTTTAAAAATAAAAAAAAAATTGTATTTTTCGGAGAAATGGGAGTGGGAAAAACTACTCTGATAAAGTCGATTTGCAAAGTGTTAAATGTGCAAGATATTGTAACAAGCCCGACTTTTTCGGTGGTAAATGAGTATCAAACAATTAATGGGGAGGTAGTGTATCATTTTGATTTTTACAGAATAAAGAATCAAGAAGAATTATTTGATTTAGGATTAGAAGAATATATTTATTCTGATAATTACTGTTTTGTAGAGTGGCCTGAAAAAGCAGAAGAATTATTAGGTAATGATTTTGTGCAGATTTCCATTACAAAGAATAAAGATTATAGAATTATTAAAACTCATCTTTAAGTAATTATATTATGAAAAAAAGAAAAAACATAGCAACTTTTACTGGGCTTATGCCACAGGAGGAAATGCTAGAAGTTAAAAAGAATTTTCAACCTCTTTTTATAGGTATTCCTAAGGAAATTTCTTATCAAGAAAATAGGGTGAGTTTATCGCCAGATGCAATTGCACTTTTAGTAAGCAATGGGCATAAAATTGTAATAGAGAAAGATGCAGGAATAAATGCTAATTTTTCAGATGAGAATTATTCTGATTCTGGAGCTATTATCGCCTATAATATTAAAGATGTTTATAAGGCAGATATTATTTTAAAAATAGAACCGCCAACTGCTGATGAAATAAAAATGATGCATAAAGGGCAAACGCTTATTTCTGCTTTACAATTGGCTACTATAAGTGAAGGGTACATTAATCTTCTTCTGGAAAGTGGAATTACAGCATTGGCTTACGAATATATAAAAGATGGTAAAGGAATACTATCTCTTATTAGAAGTATTAGTGAAATTGCAGGAAATACAGCAATACTTATTGCAGCAGAGTATTTAAGCAATGTGAATTCTGGGAAAGGATTAATGCTTGGAGGGGTTAGTGGTATTTCTCCAACTGAAGTAGTCGTTCTAGGAGCAGGAACAGTTGGCGAATTTGCAATAAGAACAGCATTAGGATTAGGGGCTTCAGTTAGAGTGTTTGACAGTTCTATTACAAAATTAAGAAGATTACAAGAGATTATAAGCCAAAGGGTAAGCACTTCTATTTTGCAACCAAAATCATTGCAAAAAGCACTAATGAGGGCAGATGTTGTAATTGGTGCGCTTAGAGCAGACAAGGGAAGAACACCATGTGTAGTAAGTGAAGATATGGTGAAAAAGATGAAATCAGGAGCGGTAATTGTAGATGTAAGTATCGATCAAGGTGGATGTTTTGAATCTTCAGTAGTTAGCAGCCATAAAAAGCCAACTTATCGAAAATTTGATGTAGTGCATTATTGTGTGCCGAATATTTCATCAAGAGTATCTAGAACAGCTTCTTTTGCAATAAGTAATATTTTGGCACCTAATTTGCTAAAAATGGGAGTTGCTGGAGGTATTGAATATTTATTAAGAAATAACTCTGGTTTGCGTGCTGGAGTGTATGTGTACAAAGGAATGCTTACTAATTCTGTATTAGGAAAAATGTTTGATTTACCATATAAGAATCTAAACTTGATAATATAAATAAATGTTAAAACGATTAATTTTTTTTGGATTTGGTGCTTTGATAAGTATTATTTTCCTGTCAATGGGACCAGAAAATAGATTGAAAAATACATTTTATGCATACCTGGATTACTTTGATATGGATAAGAGAGTTATTTCTCATCTTTATTCTAATACAACTGATGAGGATGGGAATGTGGTATCTATTGATCCTGATTTTTCAACTAAAGCTGAGTGCCAATTGGTGTATTATAACCTGACAAAAGATGATTTATTATCCGTACTTGAAGATGGAGAAGTAAACTTTGATTTATCAGATGAAGATGGAGAACCCTGCCAATATTTTGTTATTGAAAACTCAGTAAATGGAAATGCTTTAGCAGTTACTTTTGAGCTTTGTTATTACAATGATAAAAGCGTAAAAGTGATGAGTTTTACTTCAAACAATGAAGAAGAAGTTTGCAACTTCTAACTCTTTTTTCTCCTTTGTTTTTCTTTTATAATATTTGAAAGTTCTCTACTCATTTGTCCTGCAATTGATGTGTTTTCTTCTGCTCTTCTTATAAGGTAAGGCATTACATCTTTTACTGGTCCGTAAGGAACATATTTTGCTATATTATACCCTTTTTTTGCTAAATTATAAGAAACATGATCGCTCATTCCTAAGAGCTGAGAAAAGATAATTCTATCATCATTTTTATCAATTTTGTGTTTGTTGATAAGCTTAGTTAAGTACTCTGAACTTTCTTCATTATGGGTTCCGCTACAAAATGAAATTTTATCTAAATGCTCGACACAAAATTTCTGAGCTAAATTATAATCTTTATCAGTATCTTCTTTTTTGGTGTGTACTGGACAGTTATAATTTAGTTTTCTGGCTCTTTCAATCTCTTGCTCGTGATATGCTCCTCTTACTAATTTTAATCCTAAAAAATAATTACTATTTTGAGCATCAGCATATATTTCTTTTAGGTAGGAAATTCTATCGCTTCTGTACATTTGTAAAGTATTGTAAATCCAAGTTTCTTCTTTATTGAATTTTCGCATCATTTCTAATGCAATATCATCAATTGCTTTTTGAATCCAGCTTTCTTCAGCATCAATAAAAAGAGGAACTTTATTGTTATAAGCTGATTCGCAAATTGTAGCTATTCTACTAATAAATTCTTTCTTTTCCTTTGTTTGAGTAGCGTTAAGTTTAATGCTATTACTTATTTTTTCTAAGAGATAAAAAGGAGCAACAGCAGTTGGCTTAAATACAGCAAATGGAATGCTTTTTTCATTTTTTGCTTTTATAATAGTAGCAATTATTTCTTTTGTTGCTCTATAAAAATCATCCTCTGATTCTTTTCCTTCAGCCGAGAAATCTAAAATAGTCCCTATTTTGGATTGCCATAATTTTTCTATTGTTCTTTGGCTACCTTTTATTGTAGTTCCTCCACAAAACTGTTTGTAAACAGTAGCCTTGATTATTCCTTTTATAGGTAACCCAAAAGTAATAGATATTTTAAAGAAAAAAGTTAGGATTTTAGTAATTATTGGGTTGCTTATTACTTTAAATAAAAAGTATGCTCTATTTAAATCTCTATCAGATTTATCAGCATATGCAATCTTTACATTGTCAAACAATTTCATCTGCAATTATTTTTTGCAAACCTAAAAATAATGCGTGTTAATTCTGACTAATTACTTATTTTTCTACAAATCATTAAACCATCTCTTATTGGCATTAGTATGTTTTCTACTCTATAATCATTTTGTACTTTCTTACTATACTCAATAAGGGCTTTGGTTTCTTCATCTTGTTTATCTTGCAAGACCTTTCCGCTCCAAAGTACATTATCGGCAATAATATATCCATCAATTGATAGTTTATCCATTATCAAATCGTAATAATTACAATAGTTTTCTTTGTCGGCATCAATAAATACCATTTGAAATTCAGCATCTAATTTTGGAATGACCTCTAAGGCATTACCAATGTGCTGAATGATGTTTTTATTATATTTTGAGTGCTCAAAATATTTTTTTGCAAACTGGCAAACCTCCTGATTCGAGTCAATTGTATGTAGTTTTCCATTTTTAGCAATTCCTTCAGCCATGCACAGTGCAGAGTATCCAGTATAAGTGCCAATTTCTAAAATATTTACTGGACGAATCATATTGCTAAACATACTTAATATTCTTCCTTGTAAATGCCCAGAAAGCATTCTTGGGGTCATTATTTTTGCCCATGTTTCTCGGTTTAATTTTCTTAGCAATTCATTCTCTTTTGAAGTATATAAAAGCGAATACTCTTCAATTTTTTCTGGTAGAAAATTCATGATTTTGATATAAAAAAAAGCCACAAAAAGTGGCTTCTTATTTTAGGTTTTATTTTATTATTCTGTGTTGCTATCAGTATCAGTAGCAGCTTTTTTTCCACTACATCCTTTCTTTGCTCCCTTTTTAGAGCAACATCCTTTCTTTTTCTTAGCTCCTTTACTACAGCCACTTCTTTTTTCTTTACCTTGGCAAGATGATTTGTTACCGCCATAGTTATTGGTTTTGTTGAAGTTAAAACCATCACTTGATCCTTTTTTAGAAGAACAACAAGACTTTTTTCCGCCTTTATGACATTTAGCTAATTCTTCTTTCGAGCATTCTTTACCTGTTTTTAAGCAAATAAGTTTTCCATCTTCTGTTTTAGAAAAAGGGCATTCACTTTTTACTTCTTCCGTTTTTTTGTCGGTTGTAGCATCAGTTTGTGCTACTGCATTGCCTAATCCTATAAATAGGAAAGCAAGCATTACAATTTTTAGTTTTTTCATTTTTTTGTTTTTTTATTATTAGAGTGGCAAATATAGTAAATATCTATTAGAATCTTTCTTTTCTGTAAAATTTGTCTTTTGTTTCATTACAGCTTATATAATTTCCAATATCTATTTTCTATCTTTGCGGCAAAAAATATAGTAATGCAAATACTTGACGGAAAAAAAACAGCAAATGATATAAAAAAGGAAATAGCTATTGAGGTTATTGCTTTGATAAAATCAGGAGAGAAAAAACCACATTTGGCTGCAATTCTGGTTGGCTCGGATGGTGCAAGTGAAACTTATGTAAATGCAAAAGTAAAAGCTTGTGAAAAGGTTGGATTTAATTCTTCTTTGGTGCGATTTGATAGTGATGTTTCAGAGGAAGAATTACTTGCTGAAATTAATAAAATAAATAATAATGCTGATATTGATGGATTAATTGTGCAATTGCCTTTGCCAAATCATATTGATGAAATGAAGGTTACAGAAACCATCTTCCCTTCAAAAGATGTGGATGGTTTTCATCCTGAAAATATTGGTAGAATGGCTCTAAATCTTCCGACTTACTTGCCCGCAACACCTGCAGGGATTTTAGAATTATTGCAAAGATATCACATTGAAACCTCAGGAAAACATTGTGTAGTTGTGGGTAGAAGTAATATTGTGGGTTTGCCTATGAGTATTTTGATGGCACAAAAAAGTTATCCAGGAAATTGTACGGTTACACTTACTCACAGCAGAACTCAAAATCTAAATGAAATTACCAAAACTGCTGATATCTTAATAGTGGCTTTAGGTAAAGCTGAATTTGTAACTGCCGATATGTTAAAAGAAGGAGTGGTAATTGTTGATGTCGGTATCACAAGGGTAAAGTCCGAGAAAACAAAAAGTGGTTGGAAGCTTTTGGGAGATGTTAATTTTGATTCTGTAAAAGATAAGTGTAGTTTTATCACACCTGTTCCTGGTGGAGTAGGCCCCATGACTATTGCTATGCTTCTGAAAAATACACTCATTTCTGCAAAAAGTAAATCTTAAAATTTGATGGAGGCTACAAAAAAGGTACTAAATAAAGAAGGTGGGCTTTTGCCTTTAATGGAAGCTTTTTACAGCATTCAAGGGGAGGGTTTTCACAGTGGGAAATCTGCTTATTTTTTGCGCATTGGTGGTTGTGATGTGGGTTGCCATTGGTGTGATGTAAAGGAAAGTTGGGACGCCAATTTACATCCGCTAACAAAAGTAGAAGATATCATCAAAGAGATAGATGAAACAAAAATAAATACGGTAGTTATTACCGGAGGTGAGCCACTGATGTGGAACATGGATTTGCTTTGCAGTCGCCTTAAACAAAAGGGGATAAAAGTCCATTTAGAAACCTCTGGGGCTTATCCCCTTAGTGGTGACTTTGACTGGATTTGTCTTTCTCCAAAAAAAAATCAGAAAGCCCTTGATGAAATAAAACCACTAGCCAATGAGTTAAAAATTATTGTGCAGAACAAACACGATTTGAAATGGGCAGAGGCGCAAAAGCAATCTGTTTCTACTTCTTGCAAATTGTATTTGCAGCCTGAATGGAGTAAGATAGAATTGGTAATGCCACTTATAACAGATTTTGTAATGGAAAATACCCATTGGCAAATTTCTCTACAAACACACAAATACATGAACCTTCCGTAAAATGCAAAAAATACTTTTCCTATTACTAATAATTCCTGCTCTTGTTTTCTCTCAGAAAAAGGATTATAAAACTTATGATAAAGCAGTTTCTTATTTTAATAAAGGAGATGTGGAAAAAGCAAAAAAAAGCATAGCAAAATGTATTCAAAAAAATGCAGATTGGGAAAAACCTTATCAATTGCTAGGTAAGATTTATGAAGAAGAAGGGGATATTGAATCAGCAGTGCAGAACTATCATAAGGGGTTTGAGGGAAATAATTCAAAAGACCAATTGTGGTGGCAAAAAATAGGAGATTTGTATTTTGAGAACGGACTTTATAAAAATGCACTTTATCATTACAAATCATTTATTGCTTTTTCTGATAAGGATGAAAATTTTTACAAAAAGGCAATAAAGCATATTCAAGATTGCATGTTTGCCATTTTAGCCATGCAAAATCCTGTTGCGTTTAACCCTGAAAACATGGGAGAGAATATTAATTCTAATATGGCAGAATATTTGCCTTTTATCTCGGCTGATGGCAAGCAATTTGTGATAACAAGAAAAGTAAAAGGAAAACTCGGCTTGCAGGAAGATTTCTTTTATTCCCAGAAGGATGTGGAAAACAATTGGCAAAAAGCAAAAAAGATGAGTAGTATCAACACCCCTTTTAATGAGGGGGCAATTTCTATTTCTGCTGATGGCAGATTTTTGATTTTTACCGCATGCAATAGGGAAGATAGCAAAGGAAGTTGTGATTTGTATCTTCAACTTTCCGAAAAAGAAATGGCTTTTAATTTGGAAAGCGTGAATAGTAAAAACTGGGATACGCAAGGCTGTTTTTCTCCTGATGGAAAATACCTTTATTTTGTAAGCAATCGCCCGGGAGGATATGGAGGAAAGGATATTTGGATTTCTGAAATAAGTGAAAATGGCTTTGGAAAACCATTTAATGCTGGCCCGATAATCAACACGGCATATAACGAAATGTCGCCTTTTTTGCATGCCGATAACCTCACCCTTTACTTTGCTTCTGATGGGCATATTGGCATGGGAGAGTATGATTTGTTTGTAAGCAGAAGAAAGGATACTGAGCAAAAATGGGACACGCCAGAAAATATGGGATACCCCATAAACACCCATAAAGTAGAAAATTCATTAATTGTTTCAACTAATGGAAAAACAGCTTATTATGCATCTGATAAAAGCGGCTATGGATTGGAAGATATATTTTTCTTTGACTTGCCAAAAGAAAAACAAGCCACTGAACTTTCCGAATTGGAATTAGAAATAATTACTGGAAAAGTAGGAGAGGAGGTCATCCTAAAAAATGTGCATTTTGCACATAATTCTTTTCAGCTTAATGAAAACTCTTTTGCAGAACTAAATACACTCATTACTTATTTAAAGAAAAACCCGAAAATTAGAATAGAAATTGAGGGGCATACCGATAATGTAGGGGAAGAAAAAGAAAATCAAATTCTATCAGAAAATAGAGCGATTGCTGTATATAATTACCTTACAAAAAACAAGATTGCTGAAAACAGATTAAGCTACAAAGGTTTTGGAGAAAGCAAACCTCTTCTGTCAAACGAAACTGAAAATGGAAGAAGAATAAATAGAAGGACTTCTTTTATTATTGTGAAAGATTAATGTAAAATTATCATCTGTTCATTTTTGTCTTGACACAAAAACGAACCAAAAAAGTCAAGACTTAATTCTTTTGAAATACATAAGAAACATAAAATATAGAACAAAATTAAACTCACTATTGTTCAGGCAGAATTTTGTTATTCCCATATTTTGATTTCTTATCAAAAGAATAAGGTCAAATTTTTTTAAAATCTGACCATAAGATAAAAAGGAATAAGGAAACAATAATAAAAAATGGATGACCAGCAATGCCAAGCAATAAACTAACTAAACAAAAAATAAATAATGTGTTTTTCTTTTTAGCGTTTTTTGTTTTTATAATCTTATTTTTTTTATCTTCTATTTGTTGTGCAATTCTAGATCTTTCTTTTAAAACATCATCAGAAACTAATATCTTACCTCTTCTTATGACTGCCCTATTATTCCCTTTAATTAATTGACCGTATTCATTAGTAATTCTTCTATTCTCATCATCTATTATTTTTTTTACTTGCTTTCTCTTATTGTCATTCTTTATCTTATTACCTTTGGTTTGGATGAACCAATATTGACAGATATTACACTGATAAGGTGTAGATATTTTATATCCACCAGTTTTCTTTGTATTGGTTACTATATACTCTCTTACTTCTTTTTTATATTTAAAAGGTTTTTTATGATTATGATTCTTGCAATCATGTTTAATTTTATTCATCACCAGACTTGTAGTGCCAAATAAATGGAATAATTGCTACTAATATTCCTATAACAATTGCTCCTCCCCATCCGCCAATCCCAGGATAATTCATTACTTCTCCTACTGTTGATCCTGGTGGCAATCGATTTCCTTTCATCATAAAAATAAACAAAGTTCCCATAACAATAGAAATAATTATTAAGATTATTTTAATGCTTTTTTCAATAATATTTGAATTATTCAACAAAGGTGATTGTGGTATATTTGTTAAGGCTTCCTCTTTTTGCAGTCTATTTTCCATCATTATCCATAGTAAAATATAAATCAAAAAAGAATAAATGGGGAATGTTAATATAAAAGCTATTCTAAACCAAATCGAATCTAAGTTAAAATAGTTTCCTAACCCTTCACATACACCAGCTATCTTCCCTTTACTTCTTGTTAGTTTTTTCATACTGTAAAACTACAAAAAAAATTATTCAATAAAAATATCCGCTTTCCTTTTTGGTTGTTCGTCACCTCTCCACAAAAACCCCTTTAAGAGTTTGTCTTTTTCCTCAATTTTATCCATGGGGTGCATAATGGCGGCAGGCTTGGTATGGAAGGTGATACCATCCAATTCATTTTTCTTAAAAAATAGGGTAATGTCCGAGCAGTCAGTTGTGTTAATACCAATATTTTCTTTCTTGTCGTTTTGTGCCAAAAAGATGGTTTGTCCACCACCAATAACCACTATTTTATGTAGCTTATTTTCCTTAAAAAATCCTGTCATTATTTTACCTTTTATTTGGTTGTAATTAAGAGAATCTTCTTTGGAAATAATCATGGGGTTTTGGCGTAAAAACATTCTTTTTATTTTTCCACTACTCACCAAAAGGCGAATGCTATCGGCAGTAATTTGAAACTTATCGCTCCAAATTATAGGATTTTTGAAAAGTTCAATAGTCGAATCCTGCAAATTATAAGAAAGGGAATCGCATTTAGCTTGCATATCGCTTTTGTAGCACTTTACATTATTGTAGGCATTTATCTCTCTTTTTGCCTCTGTTTTGGTACTTTTTAAAGTATCGGCATGTATAAAGAGGGTATCCTTATCTGCAATCAAATTCAAAAGGGCATTTTGGGTAACCATGGCATTTTCAGTTTTCTCAAAATACTCCCCCAAATCACCACTAATAAATAAATTATTTACCGTATCAATGAGGTGGATATTACGGATGGCTTTGCCGTATCCTTTATTCCTGTCATAAAAAATACTATCGCCTTTTAAAATAAAATCTTTGTGTGAAATACTTGCATTTTTCTGAAATTGAGAAATATTGCTTTGCGTATTGTACCAACCATTTTCGCAATAAATTATATTCTCCTCTGATGTGATGGTTGTCGGCCCTTGAAAAAAACTCACTTTGGTTTTGGAGTTGTACAACATGGTGTCGGTTTTCATGATGTAATCTTTGTTAATCACCTCCACATTTCCTTTAAAATAAAACAAATGCCTTTTGGAATGATAACTTCCTCTATCTGAAACTAAATTGTTATTTCCATCTTTTATTTCTCCTTTTTTGGGGTAATGGGCTATGTCTTTTTCCAAATCATAATTGATTTGCTCTGTTATAAGCTTAGTGTGTTTGTCAATCAATATCACCTTATATTTGATAATGGCTTTACTACTATTTCCATCATAGAAAAGTTGTTTTCCGTATAATTTGAGGGTATCGCCTTGGTTAATCTTGATGTTTCCAAAGGCATCCATTTTGTTGTTTTTATACTGATAAGCACTATCGCATTGCATTATTGCTCCTTCATGTTTGAAGGATACATTACCTACTAATTTTCCGTAATCAGGATGTTTGTTATTGTCAAATATAAAGTCATCCGCATGGATAATTTCAATTTGTTTTTGTGCATTAGTTAAAAGGAAACTGCACAAAAAAAGTGGCAGTATAAATAAGGTCTTTCTCAATTATCTGAAAAAAGTTTGTTTTCTGTCTGGCCCCACTGAAACAATAGTAATAGGCGTTTCTAGTTCCCTCTCCAAATAAGAGATGTAATCATGAAATTCCTTTGGAGCATCCGCTAAATTGTCTAAGCTCATCAAGTCTTCTTGCCAACCTTCTAATTCCTCAAAAATAGGCGTTAATCCATCATTTGCTTCAAAAGGTAAATAATCAATTTTTTCGCCATTAAAATTATAATGGGTACAAACTTTTATTTTATCAATTCCTGAAAGCACATCTCCTTTCATCATCATGAGTTTAGTAACGCCATTTATATTGATTGCGTATTTCAGAGCTGGTAAATCTATCCAACCGCATCTTCTCGGTCTGCCAGTTGTGGCGCCAAATTCATTCCCTACTTTTCCTAAATGTTCGCCTACTTCATCAAAAAGTTCGGTAGGGAAGGGACCACTTCCAACCCTTGTACAGTAGGCCTTAAAAATCCCAAAAACATCCTTCATTTTATTTGGAGCAATCCCCAAACCTGTGCAAGCACCAGCGGCAATAGTATTAGAAGAAGTGACAAAAGGATAAGATCCAAAATCAATATCTAATAAAGTACCTTGGGCGCCTTCTGCCAAAATATTTTTTCCTGTTTTTATGGCATTATGCAAATAGTGTTCACTTTCAATATGCTCAAATTCTTTTAAGGTATTTAAGCTCTCAAACCATTTTAATTCTAACTCCTTCAAATCATATTCAAAATCGTAAAAGTTAAGAATTTGAATGTGTTTTTGTTTCAGTTTTTCGTATCGTTCTTTAAAATTAGCTGCTGAAATATCCCCAACTCTAAGACCGTTTCTGCCGGTTTTGTCCATATAAGTTGGCCCAATTCCTTTTAGGGTAGAACCAATCTTATTTTTTCCTTTTGCCTTTTCGCTTGCAGCATCCAAAAGCTTATGAGTGGGTAAAATAAGATGTGCTTTTTTGGAAATTAATAGCTCGGACATTTCCACATCTAAGTTGTTAATGGCTTTGATTTCATTTTCAAAAATGATTGGGTCAATCACCACACCATTACCTATAATATTGATTGCACCTTTATGAAAAATACCAGAAGGAATAGTGTGTAATACATGTTTGATACCATCAAACTCTAATGTGTGCCCAGCATTTGGTCCGCCCTGAAAGCGTGCGATAATATCATAATTTGTTGTAAGGACATCTACAATTTTTCCTTTTCCTTCATCTCCCCATTGTAGCCCTAACAGAACATCTACTGCCATAATTATTTTTTGTTTTTTTGTTTTTCTTGGCACTTTTTACAAATACCATAAAAGTTAAGTGAGTGCCTATCGATTTTAAAATTTAAAGTTGCTTCAATGGATGATTTAATATTTAAAATTCTGGGATCGCAAAATTCAGTTAGAGCATCACAGTTAGTGCAAACTAAATGATCATGTTGTTTATTAAGAAAAGATTTTTCGTATTGAGCTTGAGCTTTCCCGAATTGATGTTTTCTTATTAAGTGGCAATCCATCAGTAAATCTACAGTGTTATAAAGTGTAGCACGAGATACCCTGTAATTTTTATTTTTCATTTGAATATACATTCCTTCAATATCAAAATGTCCATCATGAGAATAAATTTCTTGGAGTATTGCGTATCGTTCAGGGGTTTTTCTGTGTTTGTTTTTAACCAAATACTCTGTGAATATCTGAGATACAATATCTATGGTTTTTTCTTTAATCATCATAAAATACAAAGCCCAAAAATAATAAATTTATAATGCTCTGCATTAAATAATTAGTCAAGTTTATAACTTCTTTTAACAGATTGTAATCCTTTAATTTTTTCTAACTTTTGTATTAATGAATTAAGGAAATTTACATTATGTACTTTTAGAGTAATTTCTCCTTCAAAAAGCCCATCATTACTATTAATATTTATAGCTTTTATATTTACATTCATTTGTGAGGAAATGATTCTTGTAACATTATTCATCATTCCAATTCTATCAATTCCTTCTATAATTAGATATGTTGTAAAATCAATTTTATCTTTACCTACCCATTTTGCAGAAATAAGTCGATAATCGTAATTAGATCGCATTTGAATGGCATTAGGACAATTGTTTCTGTGTATTTTTATACCATCTTCAATTGTGGTAAATCCAAAAATGTCATCACCAGGAATAGGGTTACAACATTGCGATAATTTATAATCGAAAAGCTCTTGTTCCTCACCAAAAACAATTGTTTTATCAGCCTCTTTTATATTCGCAACTTTTGGTTTTCTTCTTATTTTGTTTTTTATAGAAGTGTACCACCCAATTCCTCTATTTTTTGCAAAACCTTTAAGTTCTGGATTTGTAATTATTCCTGTTCCAATTCTAAAAAAAAGTTCCAAACTATCTCCTATATTAAAGTATCTTATAAGTTCAGTTTCTACTTTTTTATCTAATTTTATTTTCAGTTGTTTTAATTTTCTTTCTAGCTTCTCTTTCCCTTCTTTGCCTATTTTCTTTTTATCTTCTTTTAAAGATGTTTTAATTTTAGATTTTGCCCTTGCAGTAACTACAAAAGTTAACCAATCTTTTTTTGGAGTTTGCTTTTTAGATGTGATTACTTCCACTTGATCGCCACTTTTTAAGATATGACTAAGCGGTACCAATTTTCCATTTACTTTTACTCCTAAGCAAGTACGCCCAATTTCCGTATGAATCTCAAAAGCAAAATCAAGAGCTGTAGCACTTTTAGGAAGCGTTTTTAAATCACCTGCAGGAGTAAAAACATATATTTCTCCAGCAAAAAGGTTAAGTTTAAAATCATCAATAAAATCAACTGCATTGGATTCAGGGTTTTCTAGCAAATCTCTAATTTTATTTATCCACCCATCTAAGCTACTATCTTTATTGTTGCTATCTGCATTTTTATATTTCCAATGTGCCGCATATCCCTTTTCGGCAATATCATCCATTCTTTTACTTCTTATTTGTACTTCTACCCATTTTCCATCTTGCCCCATTACAGTAGTGTGCAAGGATTCGTATCCATTGGCTTTTGGTGTAGAAATCCAATCCCTTAACCGATCTGGGTTTGGTGTGTAATGGTCGGTAACTATGGAGTAAACTCTCCAACAAATCGCTTTTTCATCCTCTAGCTTACTATCAACTACAATTCTTACAGCAAATTTATCAAACACTTCATCAAATTTCACATTCTGTTTTTTCATCTTATTACGGATAGAAAAAATAGATTTTGGTCTTCCTTTAATACTACACTTAATTTTTTCTTGTTTTAGAGATTCTTTAATTGGTTGTGTAAATTTGTTGATGTACTTTCCTCTGTCTTTTTTGGTTTCATTCAAACTAAGGGAAATGGCTTTATAGACTTCCGATTTTGTAAATTTCAATCCTAAATCTTCTAATTCTGTTTTGATAGCATAGAGTCCTAATCGGTGAGCAAGAGGAGCGTAAAGGTAAAGTGTTTCAGATGCAATTTTAAGTTGTTTTGGCTTTGTCATTGCATCAAGCGTTCGCATATTATGTAATCTATCTGCCAATTTTATTAGAATTACCCTTACATCATCTGATAGAGTAAGTAACATTTTTCTGAAATTCTCGGCTTGAAGAGAAAGGTTTTTATCGAACATATCCTCAATTTTGGTAAGCCCATCAATTATTCTAGCAACTTTACTCCCAAACATTCTATCAATATCCTCAATAGTGTAATTAGTATCTTCTACTACATCATGCAAAAGAGCACACACAATAGAAGTAGCACCCAAACCAATTTCCTTTGCAGAAATATGTGCAACGGCCAAAGGATGATAAATGTATGGTTCACCTGATTTTCTCCGCACCCCTTTGTGAGCATTCATGGCTAAATTAAATGCCTTTCGAATATCTTTTTTATCCTTTGTATCTGTTTTATCTTTACAAGACCTAAGCAGTGCCCTGTATTTGTTTAGGATTTCCCGATTTTCTTTTTCTATGTCAATCTTCTTTACCATCAAGTTATGCAAATATTGGATATTTACTCATCAGATTATTTACTTTTCCTTTTACGGCAGAAATTACAGATTCGTTTTGAATATTTGTAATTACTTCATCAATCAAATTCACAATAACAGGAATGGTGTCTTCCGTAATTCCTCTTGTAGTAATTGCTGGAGTTCCAATCCTAATTCCAGAAGTGATAAAAGGAGATTCTGTATCAAAAGGAACCATGTTTTTATTAACTGTAATATCTGCTAATACTAATGCATTTTCAGCATCTTTTCCAGTTGCATTTTTACTTCTTAAATCAATAAGCATGCAATGATTCTCAGTTCCTCCTGAAATCACTTTATATCCCTTATCAACAAAGCACTGTGCCATTAGTTGTGCATTTTTTATTACTTGCATTCCATAGTCTTTAAATTCTGGCTTTAATGCTTCTCCAAAAGCAATTGCTTTTGCTGCAATTACATGCTCTAAAGGTCCTCCTTGACTTCCAGGAAATACCCCAGAATTTAAAATTGCAGACATCATTCTAGTTTTACCTTTTGGAGTTTTTAATCCCCAAGGGTTCTCAAAATCTTTCCCCATCATTATCATTCCACCTCTTGGTCCTCTAAGTGTTTTATGGGTTGTAGTAGTTAAAATATGGCAATGTGGTGCTGGGTCGTTTAGTAATTTTGCAGCAATTAGCCCGGCAGGATGAGCAATATCTGCCATAAGTAAAGCACCAACTTTATCGGCTATTTTTCTAAAACGAGCATAATCCCAATCTTGCGAGTAAGCTGATGCTCCACAAATAATTAGTTTAGGTTGCTCAGCAATTGCTGTTTCTTCCAATTTATTATAATCAATTTTTCCAGTTAATTCTTCTACATTATAGAAAGAGGTTTTGTATAATTTTCCTGAGAAATTAACAGCTGAGCCGTGCGTTAGATGTCCTCCGTGTGAGAGGTTAAATCCTAATATTTTGTCAGCAGGATTTAAGCAAGCTAACATTACAGCTGCATTTGCTTGCGAACCAGAATGTGGCTGAACATTTACATATTCAACTCCAAAAAGTTCTTTGGCTCTATCAATGGCTAATTGCTCTACTTTATCTACTACTTCACAGCCGCCATAATATCTTTTTCTTGGATATCCTTCCGCATATTTGTTAGTAAGGCAAGAGCCCATTGCTTGCATTACTTCATCACTCACAAAGTTTTCAGAAGCAATTAATTCAATTCCATTTCTCTGTCTATTATCTTCCTCTTTAATTAAATCAAAAATTATTTGATCATTTTTCATCTTATAGTATTTTAAAATTTCTATTTTTGGTGAACGCAACAAATGTAAAAATTTATGAATAGAGTAAAAGAACTTTTCGAAATAAAATATCCAATAATTCAAGGGGGCATGCTTTGGTGCAGTGGTTGGGAACTTGTTTCAGCAGTTAGTAATGCCGGAGGGTTGGGGTTAATTGGCTCAGCATCAATGTATCCAGATATATTAGATGAACATATTATAAAATGTAAAAAAGCAACAGACAAGCCATTTGGAGTAAATATTGCACTTATTTACCCGCAAATTGATGATCATATTGAAATTATTATAAAACATAAGGTAAAAATTGTATTCTCCTCAGCAGGTAATCCTGCAAAATACACCTCTATTTTTAAGGAACATGGAATAAAGGTAGTGCATGTAGTTCCGAATTTGCGTTTTGCTTTGAAAGCAGTAAATGCAGGAGTAGATGCAATTGTAGTGGAAGGATTTGAAGCAGGAGGGCATAACGGTATAGATGAAATGACAACCATGAGCTTGATTCCGCTAGTAAAAAAAGAAATAAACATCCCAATTATTGCTGCAGGAGGAATTGCAAGTGGAGATTCAATCTTAGCCGCTTTTGCATTAGGAGCTGAAGGAGTGCAAATTGGTAGTTTATTTGCTGCATCAAAGGAAAGTTCAGCTCATATTAATTTTAAGAATGAGATAATAAAAGCAAAAGAAAATGATACAATTCTTACCCTGAAAGAATTAGCGCCAGTTCGTCTTTTGAAAAACTCATTTTACCAAAAAATATTTGATGCTTATCAAAATAGAGTAAGCACAGAAGATTTAAAAACTTTGCTTGGAAGAGCTAGAGCAAAAAAAGGGATGTTTGAGGGGGATTTAATAGAAGGAGAATTAGAAATAGGACAGGTATCAGCACAAATAAATAAGATAAAAACAGTAAACGAAATAATGGAAGAATTGACTGAGGGCTTCAAAAGGGTGAAAAACAATCTAAATAATTTTGATTTTTAAGCTCTGGACTGGTTAGATGTTTTGGGTAACTTAATCTTGTTTTTAGCGTTTATTAAGATGTTGGGTGAATAAGTTTTTTACGGATTGCTCTTGCAAACAACATAATTATTTCTAAATTTGTAAAAATTAAATTATACTATTATGAAAAAAGTACTTTTATTATTATTCTTATTTACACTTTTTTTTAACCCTATAAAGGCATCTCATTTGATGGGAGGGGAGATAACTTGGGAATGTATAAAACCAGGAAATGCTCTTGCAGGAATGTATATTTTTAGAATGAAAGTATATAGAGATTGTAATGGGATTTCTGCACCTACTAATACTCAAACTATAGATGTACATAACCATCCTAGTATAACTGGAATATCAGTAGATTTTATAAGCCAAATAGATATGACGCCACTTTGTGACCCTCTAAATAGCGGGAATGGACAAATGGATTGTGCAAATCCTCAACAAGGATCTGTTGAGGCGTATTTGTACGAATCTCAACCTATTAATTTGCCAGGATTACCACCAGCAGGAGGCTGGCATTTTACTTGGGATAATTGTTGCAGAAATGGAGCTATTACTAATGGTTTTGCAAATGCAGGTTTTACCCTAAGAGCGGTAATGTACCCTTATACTATTTCTGGAGTACAACAAAACACTTCTCCTTGTTTTGATTCTTCTCCAGTGTTTAACGAAAAACCAAAAACAATTATTTGTACTGGTTATCCTTTTTCATATTCGCATAATGCATCTGATCCTGAATTAGACGAAATCGTTTATTCTTGGGCAGATCCTTTAGATGATGGTGTTTATAATCCTGCGGCACCTGTAACTTTACCTTTCTCTGCTCCATATTCCACCAATTCTCCATTACCTGGAAATCCTATACTTGATCCTGCAACTGGTGAGATTAGTTATTTCTCGGTAAACACTTCAGGGAATTTTGTAACATGCGTAAAAGTATCGGCTTATAAATGTGGACAATTAGTTGCAGAGGTATTTAGAGAAATACAAGTAGTGCTTTTAAATTGTCCTAATATGGGAGGAGGTGCTGGAGTAAATAACAAACCCATTGTAACCCCTCCATTTAATGCAGGTACTCAATACAATACCACTGTATTTGCAGGAGCCTTAGTTCAATTTAATATTTCAGGAACGGATAATGATGTGTATTCAAATGGCTCTGCTCAAGATTTAACTTTGGAGGTTTCTGGTGCTCAATTTTCGGCAGATTATATTAACCCAACATTATGTCTTAATCCGCCTTGTGCTACTTTTAATAATGGGGCAGGAGTTACTCCTCCTTTTTCTGCACCAACTACTGTGAATGGTGTGTTTGAGTGGCAAACAGATTGTAGTCATATTGCAGCAAATGTGGGCTGTAATTTAACCTCTAATTTATATACTTTCCTTATAAAGGTGTTTGATGATTTTTGCCCAGCACCAGCCATAACAATTGCCACAATTTCTATTGAAGTATTACCAGCACCTATCGATAATCCACCTGATATTAGATGCGTTGCAGTAGATGCAAGTGGAGATGTTACTTTAGGTTGGGAGCATCAAGCAACTGTTACTTCATCTTCAATTTATAGTGTGTATTCTTCTGCAAATGCAAACGGACCATTTACTTTGTTAGATACTGTTGGTTATCCTACCAAAACTTATTTGCATACTGGAGCAGGAGCGGATAATACTTCCGTGTTTTATTACCTTACTTCCGAATCGGATTGTGCAGGAACATCTGCCCCTTCTGATACTTTAAAAAGCATAAAATTAGATGTAACCCCAATTGTATCATCAACTATTGGTGATTTGCTCTGGAATCAAATTCATATCCCTGCGCTTATAACTTCAGCAGGAAACTATACTGTTTATGCAAAAGATGGAAGCGGAGCTTGGTTAAATGTTGGAACAACCCCAGATACAGCTTTTCAGTTCCCAGCACAAACTTGTGGTTCTTATCAAGCATTTTATATCGCATTAGATGATGCAAGCGGTTGTGTTTCTAACTCATCAATAGAAGGTGCTAATCTGCAAGATACTATTAGTCCTAATACTCCTATTATAGATGTGGTAACAGTTGCTGGAGGAAAATCTGAGATAAATTGGACAAGCACATCTTCTGATGTTGATGTTTATGTAATATATATTTTAGATGAATTTGGAGCTTGGATAACTATTGATTCGGTATTTGGAGCTTTAAATACAACTTATATTTACAATGGCTCTATTGCTTCTGATAAATTTGAATCTTTCCGGGTAAGAGCATTAGATAGTTGCGATAATGCAAGTGGTACAAGTTTAATTCATAATACTATACATTTAGAATCTGAATTGGATGTATGTGCTTATAGCATTTATTTTAATTGGAATAACTATAATAATATGGTAGGAAATTTGAGTCATTATAAAGTAATGATTACTGAAAATACTGCCTCAGGTGGAACAATTAATACGGAAGAAAGATTTAATATTGGGTCAAATAATTATACTTTAAAGGATATTGCTTCAGGTTCTATTTATGATGTAGTTGTAGTCGCTTATAATTCCGATTCAACTATTGCATCATATTCTAATGTTATAAATGTAAATGCAGATTTGTTCCCAAAACCACAGTTTAATTATATTACTACTGCAACGGTAAATCATGAAACAGAAGCAATTGAGCTTAGTTGCTATGTGGATAATGCTGCAGTGATTGATTATTATAAAGTTTTTCGATCAAAAAGGTATGAGGAAAATTATATAAGTATTGCTAATATTCCATTTAATGGACAAGCAAATATCTATTATACCGATAATTCTGTAAGTACTTCTGATCATTTCTATAAATATCAAGTTTACCCTGTGGATACTTGTGGTGTAATGATTGGTGTTGGAAGCGTAGAGTTTGCTGGAGATACTTCTTTTGCACAATCTGTTTTAATAGAAGCTATTTCTAATAAAGATATGACTAATGATATTGAGTTTAACAATTATGATGGTTGGCTTGGTGATGATGTAGAATATAATCTTTATCGCTCTGTAAATAGAGGGGATTTTTCTGCACTTGCCTTAGCTACATTTACAGGTGGTAGCGATAGCTATTCTTTCCAAGATAATGTGGTAGAATTTACTGATGGAAATGGACGATTTTGTTATTATGTAGAAGCACTGGAAGGGAGTACAAATCCTTATGGTTTTGTAGAAAGAAGTAAATCAAACATCTCTTGTGTTTCTCAAACCCCTATTTTAATTGTGCCAAATACTTTTACTCCTAATGATGATGAGCAAAATGAAATTTTTTACCCAACTACATCTTTTGTATCTGAAATTGGATATTCTTTTGCAATTTACGACAAATGGGGGCACGAAATTTTTAGAACTAATGACCCTTCAAAAGGTTGGGATGGAAATTTCCTAGGTAACCCTGTACAAAACGGTAATTATGTATATCATGTTCAATATATTAATGGAATAGGGATGCTTACAGAAAAAACGGATGTTGTAAACCTATTAAGATAAGAAATATTACATAAAACTAAGAGTCCCAATTTTGGGACTTTTTTTTGTACTTTGAACTGATATTTTAACTATTTTTGCACACAATTTTATAAAAACAGAATATGAAAAACCATCAACAAATATCAGAAGGACTTACTTATGATGATGTATTGGTTGTCCCTGATTATTCTGAAATCCTTCCTTCTAAAG
>JACNLP010000029.1 GCA_014381465.1 Flavobacteriales bacterium
GATAAGCGCTGAAAGCATCTAAGCACGAAACTCATCTCAAGATTAGATTTCTTTTTAAGGGTCGTTATAGACGATGACGTTGATAGGTCACAGGTGTAAAGACAGAAATGTCAAAGCTGAGTGATACTAATTACCCATAGACTTTGGATTTAATTATATATATTCATTACCATATATGTCATATTTAAGATTTTATGGTGACTACAGCACTGGTGTCCACCTCTTCCCATTTCGAACAGAGAAGTTAAGCCCAGTTGCGCCGATGGTACTAGAGTGATATCTGGGAGAGTAGGTCGTTGCCGCTCTATAAGGAAAAGTCCTGTTTTGAAAAAAACAGGACTTTTTTCTTTTTATAGAAGAACTAAAAATACTTGACAAAAAAAATTAAAGTTTTTTTTAAATCCAAATTTTCAATAAAGAGATTTAAGTATTTCTGAGAAGTAAAGATTGAATTTAATGCTTTTGCTTTTCGTTTAGTTGTTTGAATTTTGCATAAGAATACGAATTTAAATTATCATTCAAAACAGGTGGGATAAACTCCATTTATTTTAATCTCATGCTGCAGTTATTAGTTGAACTTACAATTACAAAAAAACTCTAAAAAAGGGTTAATTTTTACACTGAAACATTATTACATTATTTTTATCCATTCATGGTAAGTAAGAACTCCTTATTATCTTTTGTTCTAAGGATTCTTTCTTTCATAAATTCGATAGCTTCTACAGCTGTCATATCTGCAAGGTAATTTCTGAGTACCCAAATTCTTTGGATATCATCTTTATCCAATAATAAATCTTCTTTTCTAGTGGAGGAAGAAACCAAATCAACTGCTGGATAAATTCTTCTGTTGGAAATTCGTCTATCTAATTGCAATTCCATATTTCCAGTTCCTTTAAATTCTTCAAAAATAACTTCATCCATTTTGCTTCCTGTTTCGGTAAGAGCAGTGGCTAAAATAGTAAGTGAACCACCATTTTCAATTTTTCTGGCTGCCCCAAAAAATCTTTTTGGCTTGTGCAATGCATTGGCGTCCACGCCACCACTAAGCACTTTTCCAGAAGCAGGCTGAACAGTATTGTAAGCCCTTGCTAATCTAGTAATAGAATCCAATAATATAACTACATCATGTCCACATTCCACCATTCTTTTAGCTTTTTCAAGCACAATATTAGCTACTTTGACATGTCTATCGGCTGGTTCATCAAAAGTAGAAGCGATTACTTCTGCATTCACACTTCTTTCCATATCGGTAACTTCCTCTGGGCGTTCATCAATAAGTAAAATAATCATATAAATTTCAGGATGATTATCAGCAATAGCATTAGCAATATCTTTTAGCAAAACTGTTTTTCCTGTTTTTGGTTGTGAGACAATTAATCCTCTTTGTCCTTTACCGATTGGAGTAAAAATATCTAGCATTCTGGTAGATAAACTACTATGCCCATTATTGGTTAAATTAAATTTTTCAAAAGGGAACAAAGGAGTTAAATGTTCAAATGGTACACGATCTCTTACAACATTTGGATCTCTCCCATTTATAGTTTCTACTCTGATTAGTGGAAAATATTTTTCTCCTTCTTTTGGTGGGCGTACAGTTCCTCTTATTGTATCTCCAGTTTTTAGTCCTAAGAGTTTTATTTGAGATTGAGAAATGTACACATCATCAGGAGATGTGAGGTAATGATAATCAGATGAACGCATAAAACCATATCCATCAGGCATAATTTCTAAAACGCCTTCCGCTATAATAATTCCATCAAAATCGTAATTATAATTGTGTCCTTTTTTTTCTTGATTTTGGTTTGGATTTTGCTGCTGCTTTGGATGATGTTGTGATTTTTTTTGAAAAGGTTTCTTTTGTTGATGATCTTTTTTCTCAGGTTTTTGTTGCCTGTCTGTTTTTTCTATATTTTCTTTTTTAGGGCTTCTTGGTCTAAACTTTTTTTGTTGGTGCTTGTTCTCCTGCTTTTTAGGTTCAGCAGTGTTGCTTGTAGGAAGCACGGATTGAAAATCGAGAATTTGGTAAACCAGATCCGATTTTAATAGTTTTTCTGCTTTTGGAATGTTCAATTCTTTTGCAATTTCTTTTAAATCAGAAACTTTTTTCTTGTTTAAATCTTCTAGTTTGTACATTTTTTAATAAAATTGTGTTGTAAAAATAGACTTTCGTCATGTTAAATTGTGAAGTGAAAATATGTAAATGTTGAATTATGCTTATGAAAAGATAGTGCAATAATACAAATAATTTTACAAACTATACTTTCCGCTAAATTTTTAATTATTTTTGTTTTTTTATACATCAATTATGATTCAAAGAATACAAAGTTTATTCCTGTTACTTTCTGCTACAATCTCAATACTTATTGTTTTTTATTTTCCTGTATTTGAAAGTGATGAAATCAGTATCTTTCTTACTGAAGCTTTTTTTTATGCTCGGCTTAGTATTTTTCTTTCTGTTGGACTTGCAATATTTTCCATTTTTCAATTCAAAAACAGAAACAGACAACTAATTATCAACCAAATAAGTAAATTATGTATCACCATTAGTTTTATAATTATTATATTTAGTAGAGAAGATTATAATTTTGCTATTGGATTGTTCTTATTAATCATTCCTTATTTACTAATTATATTAGCCAATTACTTTATCAAAAAGGATGAAAAATTAGTAAAATCAGCTGATAGAATTAGATAAAAGATTTAGTTTGATAATGTGCTGATATGAAAACAAATTACAACTATTAATTAATCATACAGTATATTAATTTCCTCTTTTTAACTCAATCACCTCTAAATTTGTTATCTCTTTTTCATTGATTGTAAATCGGAGCATGGTCTTTACTTTATGCAATCCAGAATTACCAGCTGCTCCAGGATTCATGTGAAGAATCCCTAGTTTTTTATCATTCATTACCTTTAAGATATGAGAATGCCCACAGATAAAAAGGGTAGGAGGGTTTCTGTGTAATTCCTTTTTCACTCTTTTGTCGTATCTGCCAGGGTAGCCGCCAATGTGTGTGATAAAAACATCTACTTGTTCACACATAAATCTTAAGTTTTCAGGAAATTCTAATCGGATTTTATGGTCATCAATATTTCCAAATACAGCTTTAAGTGGTGCAATTTTTTTGAGATTTTTAACAACTTCTAAAGAGCCAATATCACCTGCATGCCATATTTCATCACATTTTTTAAGGTGAGTAAGAAAGCGATTGTCAAGAAAACCATGTGTGTCGGAAATCAGACCAATAACTTTCATTTATCTTAAGAGTGTAAAATACCCTACAAACTTATGTGGTTTATCTTTTAAATCGGTAGCAATAATTGCATAGGAATAAACTCCACTTTGAGTTTTATTACCATTGATTGTTCCATTCCAAGGCTTATTTTCATCATCAGTAATATAAATGAGTCCTCCCCAGCGGTCATAAATTTTCATTTCAAATTCTTTTATTCCATAAACAGACGGACCAAAAGAGTTGTTTATATTATCAGCATTTGGCGTAAAAGCATTTGGAATATAAATAATAAAAACTGGATCGATTATGATAGTATATGAGATAGTATCTGTGCAGCCAAACTGATTGCTTACCGCTAAGTTTACTCTATAATGCCCAGTATCCTGATAAGTATGAATTAGTTTTGAGATGGTATCATTAAGAGTTAAACCATCTCCAAAATCCCAGAAGGAAGCTGTATGCCCGAATGATGAATTAATAAAGTTAATATGCGGATTATCCAAATCAGTTGGTTGTGGGAAGAAACTAAATTCTGCGAGTGGTAAAGGATTGACAGTAATAGTAGCATTACCAGAGAAGGTTCCTTTACAACCAAATATATCCACTACATCTGTTATCATATAGGTTTCTGCTTGATTTGTGTTAATTTCAAATGGCCCTATTCCAGAAAGTGTAGTTGGCATAAAGCCATTGGTATAAGTTACATTTACAGAAGTAGAATCATTTGTAATAATATCGATAGTCGCCTTTGAGCCATCATTACAAATATCTCCACCGCCACTCATTGTTGCATCTACCTTTTCATTTACATCAATAGTAGCAGAATCGTTGGCGGTATTATAGCAGTTATTTGCATCTGTAATGTCCACTAATGCATAAGTAGTTGTAGTAGTAGGATTAACCATGAGCGTATTTACTCCACTTATATTGAAATTATCGGAAGTAGGCGTTCCATTAATTTTGTAAGAAACACTATAAGGAGAAAGTCCATTTTGAAGAGTAAAAGAAATGGGAGTATTTTCTCCTTCACAAATGGTAGTTGTACCAGAAATAAGGGCAGTTGGCAGTGCATTAATAGTGATTGTTGCATTTCCACTTAAATTATTAACGCAATTATTGGCGTCTGTTACATCAAGTAAAGTATATGTAGTTGTATTATTTGGCTTTACAAATAGAGGAGCACCATTTACATTTCCGTTAATATCCAATTGCCAAGAAGAAGTTGAAGCCCCATCATTTAAGTTTACAGTAAAAGGAGCAGCACCAACAAGAATATTGAAATTTAGAGTTGAACTATCGCCAATACAAATTGCATTAGTTCCGCTAATGCTTAAATTTGGTAAAGGATTCACTATTTTTTCTGCTATTCCATTTCCGGAATTTGTACATCCATTTGCATCTGTAACTCCAAGAATAGTATAATTTGTATTAAGTAAAGGAGTATGAGTAATAGGAGATCCAGAAAGGACATTGTTTCCATTAGCATCCAAATCAACATTATAGTTATTTGTACCATTGGTATAATCTACATTAAATGGTGCTAAGCCAGTAAGTAAGAACGATAAATCAGAGCTTTCACCAGTACAAATGGTGTCTAATCCTGATATAGTTGCAGTAGGCAAACTATTAACTATTATATTCAGGTTTGCTGAAGTTGTTGGACAAGGAGCTGCAGTAACTGTATAAATATAAGTTCCGGGAGTTGAAGTTGATGGATCAAACATATTAGAAACTGTATTTCCAGAAGGGTCTGTCCAAACGCCAGTTGTTGCTGGATTTCCTCCCAATAGTAAAATCATATTGGTTGCTATATCATTTGCACAAAAAGGAGGAGCAGTTGCATTGATTCCGGCAGATGAGCTTTGTATTACAGATATTTGTGTAGTGTCAGAAAGTAAATCGAAACAAGTATTATTATCAGTAATATCTACAAGTGTGTAAGTTGTATTTGTGGTTGGAGAAACCAAAAGTTGTCCTGCTGGCATAACACCTAAACTATCTAAAGTTATATTAAAATTAGATGTGCCATCAGAATAATTTAATAAAAATGGATGTGCTCCGGTTACAGAAAAATTAAGAGGAGTACTTGTACCTGCACAAATTGTAGTAGCTCCAGAAATGCTGGCTGTTGGCAGAGGATTAACAATAATTAGTTCCGAGCCAGAAGCTGTGTTAGTACAAGAATTAGCGTCAGAAACATTAGTGATGTAATAAGGAGTATTTAATAAAGGACTAAAAGAAATAGGATCTCCAGCAAGTAGATTTCCATTTATATCAAGTAAAGAAGTAAAGAAAGAAGTACTATCATTAAAGTTTACTGTAAAAGGAGGATTTCCAATTAAGTTAAAATTGAGCGTAGCACTATTTCCTATACATACATTCTGAGTTCCAGATAATGATGCAGCAGGAATGCTATTTACATTTACGGTAATCTGATTAGAATCAATGCAACCATTTACATCAGTACCTGTAACAGTATAAGTAGTAGTTGAAGTTGGGTTAAAAGCAACTCCATCTGTTATGCCATTATTCCAACTATATGTAGAAGCTCCACTTCCAGTTAGGGTTGTAGGGTCTCCAACACAAATAGTAGAAGGATTAGCATTAGCTACTACATTAGGGAGTGTATTTACAGTAACTGTAATCATGTCTGTATTAACACAGTTATTTACATCAGTACCCGTAACAGTATAAGTAGTAGTTGAAGTTGGGTTAAAAGCAACTCCATCTGTTATGCCATTATTCCAACTATATGTAGAAGCTCCACTTCCAGTTAGGGTTGTAGGGTCTCCAACACAAATAGTAGAAGGATTAGCATTAGCCATTACATTTGGTGGAGAATTTACAGTAACATTTATTGTCGAAATATCATTAGGACAAGGAGAGGCACTTACTGTGTAGGTGTAAATTCCTCCTGTTTGAGTATTAGGATTAAATATATTAATTATGGTATTATTAGATGGGTCAGTCCAAATCCCATTTGTATCAGCTCCTGAAAGGTAAGTCGTTAAATCAATAATACTATCATTAGTGCAAGCAGAAACACTTCCTCCTATTCCTGCATTTGGAGGTTGTATAACATTTACTGTTGCCATAATAGGATTTAGGTTTAAGCAAGCGGTTTGGTCAGCTATTGAAGTAATAGCATAAGTAGTAGTTGAGGTCGGATTAAAGCTAACTGATTGTCCGTTAGTTTGTACGCCACTAGCTAAAATATTATAAATATTACTTGAGTTTCCATCAGTAATTGTGGAGGTGAAAGGACCTTGTCCTGTAAATGATAGATTTAAAGTTACACTATCTCCACTACAAGTAGGAGAATTAACAGAAAGAGTTGCAGTAGGAGAGGTGTTTACAATAACTGTGATTGTAGCGGTATCACTTGCACAAGTTCCCGCACCTTGTACGGTATAGGTAAAAGTTCCGCTACTCATACTGCTAGGGTCAAAAAGATTGGAAACAGAATTTCCACCACTATCAGTCCAATTTCCACTAGAAAGAGGAGTTCCACCTAATTGTAAAAATAAATCAAATATAGGATCAGCAGTACAAACTGTAATTGCTCCATAAGTTCCAGCATTTGGTGGTGGAGTTACATTTACGGTAATAGTAGCCGAATCACCCGGACAATTACCTGCACTATCAAGTACATAGGTAAATACACCGCTACTATCTGTTGATGGATCAAAACTATTAGTAGTAATATTGGAATTAGAATCGTACCAACTACCACCTCCTGTTGGCGAACCTCCTAATTGAGCAAACAGATTAAAAGGAGGATCTGTTTCACAAACCGAAATATTATTACTAATCCCAGCATCTGGATTGGCACTTATTGTAATGGAATAAGCATAAGAGAAACTAGCATTTATAGGGCATGCATCATCCGAAACGGAAACTGTAAAGTAATAAGGAATATTACTTGCATTAGCAGCAGTTGGAACCCAACTAAATGTACCAATTGGGGAGTTTGTGTTATTTCCACTTACATTAAAAGTTGCACCAGGTATAGAATTATTCCACACCATGGTTAAGTTGTTTGTAGCGTTAGGGTCAGAGCCATTAATTGTTAAATTTATTGGGCTAACCCCATCTGCACAAAAGGTATAATCTGCTGAAGTTGGGCTATTGTTTACATTGGTAGGGTTACCCCCAAACCCACTAAGTAAAGGGCTATTATTACTACAATTAATCACATTCACCTGAATATCACGAATTACACTTCCTATTAGTACTCCATTTCGATATTCGCTTACCTTAATTGCAATAACAGTAACCAAGGTATTTACAGTGGTTAAGCACAGATTTCCAGTTACAGGATCAAACATAGTAGTTCCGCCAGCAGGGTTGTTAGTTGAATATCCGCCAAGATAATTAACCGTTCCAGTATTTGTTAAAGGTGTAACTAAAGAATAAACTAAAGAATCTCCATCCACATCTGTTGCACCATTATTGTAGCAATAAGTCATTCCATTACATATAAAAGGAACAGGTAGTACCGAAAAAGTAGGGGAATTATTACAAGGCGTAACACTTGCAGTATTATTAATAACTGCCTCTACACAAAGTTGAGGTGAACCACTAATTGTTGTTATAGCACCATTTCTGCAACACTCACAAACTGAAAGTACCCAATCTGGGCATTGAGATGGGAGAGTGATAGTAGTTTGATAAGTATATTCCTGTATTCCAGTTATACTAGCCCAAGAGTTTTGACAAGTTGTAGTATAAGATGGGCAAATAGGAGTAATTTCTTGTCCTCCACTCACCTGAGAAAGAGTAGCACTTCCACTTTGTCCACAACTAGCAGAAGAATAATTTAGTGTAAATGAGCTAGGAGCAGAAATCCCTCCACAATCTCTATAAAACTTTACAGTAATTAAATATTGTGATGAAGGTGGAATTGTACAAGGAGTTCCTCCGCTTACGCTAAAAGAATTTGTACCAAAACTTGTCCATCCAGTTAAACCACCAGAAGTTGTGCCAGAAAGAGAGGTGTTTCCAGTAATAGAGTAAGTGCCGCCATTCCAACCATCACCATAAGAGTCATACATATTGAAGTTTAAACTTCCTGTAGGCACACAAAATGTGGAAGTGGAAGAATTCCAACTACTATAACCACTACCACTTGCTACTACCACTCCTGCTGAGGTAGTTATATCCCATGAAATTTCGTTTCCCCAACTTTGGGTATTTATGGTAACTGTAATTTGCACACCACTTCCACCTCCTGCACTACCAACACATTGGTAGGTAATGTCCATCCCAGCAGCATGTGTAGCATAAGAATTGCTACTATACAATACCATCAAGCTAAGTAGTATAGAGTATTTGATGGTTTTTAGCATAAAAATGTTTCTTATTATCTTATCTAATTAATGTTAATGTTCCTGTAAAATCTCTTTTCTTGCCAAGCATGTCAATTATTTTTACTGTATAAGCATAGTGCCCTGCAAGTGCAAATTCTCTACCATTTACTCTTCCATTCCATCCTTCTAATTGATTTTCAGTTTCAAAAACCAATTCCCCAAACCTATCGTAAATGTAGAAATCATATTCATCAATCCCCATCATAATTGGAATAAAGTCATCATTTTTTCCATCCCTGTTTGGTGTAAATCCGGTAGGAATATAAATCAAAAATGCTGGATCAATAATAATGGTATGTCCCACAGAAGCCACACAACCATCAGCTGAGGTTACACTATAAAGCACTTGGAAACTTCCCGTATCAATGTAAGTGTGTTGTAGTTGACCGAGCAAAACAGTAGGAGCAGTTATTCCATCTCCAAAGTCGTAAATACCAGACACATGTCCAGAAGATAAATCAGTAAAATAAACAGTTGGGTTATTAATATCTATTGGTTGTGGCATAAAACTAAAACTTGCAACAGGTAAAGGATTTACTACAACAGTTGCAACTCCAGAAATATTTACAGCATCACATCCATTAAAATCTGTAACACTGATTAAAGTATAATTTCCAGCTGTATTGGTCTGGAAATTATAAGGACTACTTATCCCATTAAGAGGAGTAGCATTAAATCCATCTGAATAAATAACATTAAAAGGAGCAGTGCCAGCTGCTGTAATATCAATCTGAGCAGTACTTCCATCAGCACAAATAGTAGCTCCACCACTAATGTTAGCAGATGGTAGCGGATTAACCGTTACTACAACTGTTCCGTTTGCAGAGTTAGTACAATTTGCATCCGTAACATCTATTAAAGTATAAGTAGTTGTTGAAGTTGGGCTTACCACAATAGAATCGATATTATTACTTAAAACAGCAGAAGTAGGAGTTATATCAATATCATAATTAATATTGTAAGGTCCTGTTCCTGTAAAGTTAAAATCTAAAGGAGTGCTTTGTCCTATACAAATAGAAGTAGAGCCGCTCATAGTAGCAGTTGGCAGGGGATTTACAGTAATTGTGATACTTCCACTTACCGGATTTGGGCAATTTGCATCCGTAACATCCACCAAAGTATAAGTTGTAGTTGAGCTTGGCGTAACGCTAAGTGGTGTTCCGCTAATTGTTCCAGCAGCATCAAGGGTTACATTTGTAGCTGTTCCGTTTACTAAATAATTCAAATTAAATGGAGCAGTTCCTGTTGGTGTAAATCCTATTGTTGCACTTTGTCCTGCGCATATTGCAGCAGTACCAATTATTTGCATATTAGGTAAAGGATTAACCGTAATGGTTGCAGAGCCAGAACCAATATTTGTACAAGTATTAGCATCTACTATGGAAACAATACTGTAAGAAGTAGTAGAGGTTGGATTTACAATCACAGGACTTCCAGTAGAAACATCATTTCCATTTGCATCTAAGGAAACTGCAATGTTTCCAGGGTTATAAGTTAGGGTATAATCAGCCGCACCTGTTAAAGCAAAGTTTAAAGGTGTTTGCGTTCCATCACAAATAGTGTTATCACCACTTAAAACAGCAGTTGGTAATGGGTTAACTGTAATAGTCACACTGCCACTTACGTTATTGTCTATTATACCATTTCCATCCGTAATACTCACAAGGGTGTAAGTGGTTGTGATTACAGGATTTACATTTAAAGGGTTAGAACCCGTGCTGTTAAAGACATAGGAAGTCAGTACTCCATTCACATTGTATTCCACTGTAAAGTTAGGGCTACCTCCTAAATTAAAATCTAGGTCAGTATTTTGTCCTGTACAAATTGTGGCCGTTCCAGAAAGCGTAACTGTTGGCAACTGGTTTACCGTAATAGTAATCGAACCACTAGTATTTGTAATACAACCATTTGCATCTGTTACACTTACCAAAGTATAAACTGTTGTAGCATTCGGGCTCACATTTATTGTTCCTGTATTAGAATTAAAAGATGGAGAAGTTATTGGTCCTGTTCCATCATCATAAACAACAGTATATGGAGCTGTTCCTGTAAAGGTAAAATTAATTGGGGTACTTTGTCCTTGAGTAATTGTTGTTGTTCCGTTAATAGTTACTGTTGGTAGAGGATTTACAGTTACCGTTACAGTAGCAGTTGCATCAATACAAGGAGGTGTCCCCAAAACGGTATAAGTATACACACCAGCACTCATAGTGCTTTGATCAAACATACCATTGCTTACACTATTGCCACTTGCATCCACCCAGCTTCCACCAACATCAGGGCTTCCATTTAAAAAGTTAAACAGATTAAAGTTAGAATCGTTTTCACAAACGATATTGCTTCCATTTGTTCCAGCACTTACCAATGGATTTACAGTTACTGTTACATCTTCACTAACAGGCAGGCAAGGAGGTGAAGTTATTGTGTAGGTTAAAGTGAATACACCTGCACCATAAGTAGATGGATTAAACATATTTGAAACAGAATTTCCGCTTTCGGTCCAGCTACCACCAACATCAGCTGTTCCTCCTAATTCTAAAAATAAATCAAATGCAGGAGAACTTTCACAAGTGGATCTACTTCCTGGGGTTCCTGCATTAGGTCCAGGAGTTACAGTAATGGTAACGCTACCACTTACAGCAGAAGAACACCCATTAGCATCTAAAACACTTACCAAAGTATAAACTGTAGTAGAAGTAGGGTTTAGAGTAGCAGTTCCAGTAGTTGAATTTATTGTTGTAGTTATAGAAGGATTTACCCCATCATTGTAAGTTACATCAAAAGGAGCAGTGCCTGTAAAAGTAAAATTAAGTGTTGCAGAATTACCATCACAAATTGTAGGGGTAGTAGTGCTTATTGCAGCAGTTGGTAAAGCATCAACCGTAACATTTAGATTTGCGGAACGATTAGGGCAAGGCGATAATCCTGTCACGGTATAAGTATACACACCAGCACTCATAGTGCTTGGATCAAACATACCATTGCTTACACTATTGCCACTTGCATCCACCCAGCTTCCACCAGTTTGTGGCGTGCCTCCCAAGAAATTCTCCATATTAAATGCGGGGTCATTTTGACAAACGGTATGAGAAGCATTTTGTCCAGGATCTGGTAAAGCGTTATTTGTAACTGTTACAGTTGAAAAATCATTTGGGCAAGGAATTCCATTTAAAGTATATGTAAATACATCAGAAGAATCACTATAAGGGAAGTAAAAAGCACCAACTTGCACATTTAAAGAATTAGTCCAAGTTCCTCCCATTTGTGGCGTTCCATTTAGTTGAGAAAATAAATCAAATATAGGATCAGCAGTACAAACTGTAATTGCTCCATAAGTTCCAGCATTAGGAGGATCGTTAATTATAAAAGTTATAGGATTTGGTTGGTTTACCGCTACAGGGCATCCAATTGCATCCAACACATTTGTTATTCCATAAGAGTAATTACCCGCAACAATTGGAGTTGGTAAATTAATAGTTCCAGTAAAAGGAATAGAGTTAAATGGTATTGGAGTAGGATTTATAATTGTTCCATTCCCATCTACAATATCAAAAGTAAAATTACCAGAAGAAATAGTTGAAGAAGAAATAGAAAAATCAACTGTGGTTACTGTGCCATCATTACAAATAGGGTTGGTGCTTGTAATTGCAAAATCAAAAGTTCCAAGACCTGCATTTCCATTTACAGTAACAGTGTCAATAGCAATACAAAGCGGATGCAAAGAATCATAAGCAGTAACTTGAAATTGTGTAAGAGTAGAAACAGTTGCCAAAGGACTTTGAATATTTGGGTTACTCAATCCAGCAACTCCACCGCTAGTAATATTCGTCCAAGAATAATTATAAGTAGCTGTAGCAGGACATGTAACATGAACTGCATCATCTACTAATGTAGCGGTAATTATTGCCCCAGCACCACCGCCACCAGTTACAGTTATAGTAGGTGGGGATGTACAGCCTGTTGCTGCATTTGTTATTCCATTGTATCTACTGATAATACTATTAATAATTCCAGTACCAAAAGTTACATTATTTACATAAATAGTATCCACTGTACAGCCACCACCACTTAGGGTAATAATAGGTGCAGGATTTCCTACGCTATAGGGTGCTGAATTATATCCTGCACCTCCATTTATTATATTAAACATTAGATGAGTATTGAAGTATGTAGGGGAAGGAGTTCCTCCTACCCCAGTATATGCTGGATTACCCGCTCCAGTATTTGCTACATTCCCTTGGCTGTCATATATTCTATAGACACACTCATTAGCATTACCTCCTAATGATGTAAAGTATGTTTCTAACAAATCGCCATCAGTAACTGCAATTGGAAAAGAGATTGATGCTCCATGCGCCCCAGTTGCCATAGTAAAATTACTGTACAGTGAGCCATCCACATTTACATCTAGATTATGATATGATGGAGGAGAAGATCCTCCAACCCCCCAGCCTGTTGTTGCTCCGCTAGGATTATAATTGAGTAATTCTAATGTATAGTCGCAATTAGCTGTAATGGTTGCCTGTGCATCTAAGGTGTCAGAACCTGCACAAGCAGAAGTCAATAATTGAGAGACAATGGATGGTTGTTCTACATATACCGTAATACTATCAGTACAACTTAGCGTTCCGTTGGATACAAAAACAGAATATATTGCAGAATCTGTATAAGGAGTAACGGTTATGGTATCTAAAGTATAGGCTACAGGTACATTTGGCCCAAAGAAAGTGGTTATATAAGGGATTCCGCAGGGGGGGTTTAGCGAAATATCTACATTATCAATACCCCATAAGTCAAAGGTAGGTGTTGAAGCATTAAATTGTATCCATCTAAATTGCACTAAATTTCCTGGACCACCAGCAGTAGCTCCAACAGGAATAGGATAGCAATAGTTATTCCATCCTGTGAAGGCCGCACCAGGTAAAAAAGTTTGGAAAGTAGTCCAAGCACCACCAGTAGTATTGTTTCTATATTGAACATAAATTGCTTCATTTGCTTGGTCAGGCCCATCACAAGGAGGAGCACTTTGTGTTTCCATTCTGAAATCAAAACAGATTGTCCCTCCACAAGAAGCATCAATATTTGTTGTAGTTGCATTCCTAGGAATAACAGCACCTTGTGCAAACCATAAATTTTGCCCAGAAGGTGTTGCGCCACAAGAAGAGGTTAATGTCCACCCAGAAGAGACAGTTCCTGGAGAAGCCCATAATCCCCCTAACGTACTTCCTGAGAAGTTATCGCTGGTAGGTGAGTTAGATAGTGTTATATTCTCCAACAATAAACTTTCACCACAGGCAATAGTATCTCTTACTGCTCTAATTTCTGTAGTACATTGCGCATAAGAATCTATAGAGAAAATAAGTATTCCTATTAGTAGAATGTATTTTGAAAAAGTAGAAATTCTATTCATTATTTTACGTTTAAGTTTTTCAGTTCAAATTTTGTAAGTGTATTTATCTTGTCAACACCAGGCATATCTTCCAATTTTTCAGTAAACTTGGAGAAAATCCTTAAGTTGTTGTAGGTAGTGCAGTCACCACTTATTGTTGCATCTGCTTTTACTGTTATTTCTTTACGAAATTCAGGGCTTTCAAGTTCGCAATTCATACATTTATTGTCGTACCATAATTGTTCTTGCCAATCAATAGTAATATCCTTATTACTGTTATTTTGAATGCGTAGTATTAGGTATTCATTATCAAATTGTTCTAAATATTCGCAATTCAAATAAGTAAAGGAAATAGTAATCTCATCATTTTCGTAATAAGTAGTCCATTCTGTTGGGTTTGTAGCATGTGAAATAGTTCTAGAAAAAAGCAATGCTGAAATCGAGAAAATCCATAAATATCTTTTCATTTTTTTATAGGTTTTTTTATATAGGCTACAAATATACGAAAAAAATCAGAAATAAATTGGGCTTTGAGAAAGTTATTTTTTAACTATTGTTCAAATCTCTTTGCAATTGTTTTTCAGCATCCAGCCCTTATTTCCATTTGCAATCCGAATTTGAACCCATTCTCCAATCTGGTCTGTGATAATTATCTTGCTTCCAGAATGAAGAGAAAATAAATCGTTTGCATTAAATGAAGGTGCGCTTTTTATCACTACTGCTGAGGAGAAAATAATAGCAGGTTTTTGCTTTATTTTTTCATGATACTGCTTATTTGCAAAAAATAAAGTATTAAAAGACAAAATCAAAAGTGCAATTAAAAGGTAATTTGGAAGTTGAAAATTACTAAGATTTTTTATTCCAAATACAAAAAAACTAAGCCAAAGTAAGAAAACGCAAAGTATTGCCCAATAATCCATTTTCAAGAAAGAGATAATTGACGAGATCCATTTTTCAAAAAACAGAGAAGGAATAGCCTCTATATTATCTGCTATTTTGAGTTGAGCCAACTCCAAATTATGTAGAGCATCTTCATTATTTGAATTTAGCTTAAGCGTTTTCTCATAATAGAAAATGCTTTCTGCCCAATTTTGTAATTTGTAATAGGCATTTCCCATATTATAAAATAGCTCCTCACTCTGCAGTTCTTTTTGCTGAATGCTGTCGTAAAGCACAATAGCTTGTTTATATTCTTCTTCTGCATACAATTTGTTTGCTTGTTCGAAAAGAGGATTGTTTGCAAGCAAAAAACTAGCGGTAAAAACAAAGCTTAATATCAAAAATAACTTTCTCATTTCTTTTGCGATTCTACTTCAATTATTATTTCTTGTGCGGATTTTAACAATTCTTCCATTTTAGTATTTTGCATTGTAGATGGGGCATACCGAGCCATTTCACAATCTCCCAAAAGTGAAATAAATTGATTTTGTGTTTGCTCTTTGATGTTAAATTTTTCAAAATATTGCCGAACACTATCTTTTGAAAGTCGCGCTACTTCTACGCTAAATTTATCGGCAAAATAGCCCCAAAGTGATTTTTCGATTTCTTCAAAAAACAGTTCTTTTTCGTCATTATTTAAGTGTTTTTGCGCAGTTTTAAGTCGTTTTTGTGCATATTTTGTTGCTTTTCTGCTTTTATTGTAAATGCTATTTGTATCATTTTTACCCATTATTTTTAGATAAATCAATAGTGATAGAAAAAGTAATATTGGTGTAATGAAAAGCATCCAAAAAAGTTTAGATTGATAAAAATAAGCACCTTTTTCTTCTAAATTAGTTTGAGTTTTAATGTATCTAATATCAGTATTTAAGAGTTTTACATCCTCTTTATTTGTCACATTACTTATTCCACTTTCTTCTGTATCACCTTTTAGCACAGTAATAGGAATTTTATTAGTGCGAATTGTTTGATATTTTTTGGTTGAAGGATTAAAATAATCATAGGAAATTGCAGGAATTTCATAATTTCCTTCAAAACGGGGGATTAGTAAATATTCAAAAATCTTTTTTCCATTTGTCTGTGTATTTGTACTAAAAGTTTTATCAATTATTTTTGGGTCATACACCTCAAAATCAGGAGGGAAATCAATTTTAAAAGGTTTTAGTAATGCCAAATTTCCATTTCCTGAAAGGGTGATTTTCATATTGATGGCTTCATTGGCTTTTACACTTTTGTTAT
Organism: Flavobacteriales bacterium; assembly: GCA_014381465.1. Classification (GTDB taxonomy): domain Bacteria; phylum Bacteroidota; class Bacteroidia; order Flavobacteriales; family BACL11; genus DUAL01. Next base: position 16,176 of record JACNLP010000029.1, read on the forward strand.
CTACCTCTACTTTTATTTTAAGCTTCCCAACTCCACCATAAAAATGTATTGGTTTTGGACTTGGTAGGGGTTCTACTTTTATATTAATAGGATTTGAGCTTAGCACTTTCTCAACAGTAGAATACTGATTAAACATGCCAAAAGGATCAAAATGATTGCTTCTTTTGTTATTATTCTGCACCCTTACTTGAGTTTTGATTTTCATTTGGTCAATTTTCAAATCTCCAGATTTTTGTGCTGTAAGTAATGCTTTTTTTACGATTGCTACATTGTAAGGGATTCCGTCAATTATTTCCCTTTTGAATTTACTACTCACTTTTAAATCCTCTGTCCAAAATCCATTTAAAGATGGATTTTTAGAGAATTCTGTTGAAGCCAAATCTACTCTAGTAAATAGTTTGTAAATAACAGAAATTTGCTGTCCCTGATAAATTTTAGTTTTGTTTACAGTTGCAGTCAAATAAAGCTGTTTGTTATTTATTGTTTTTGCATTTTTATTCTTCCTATTATTATTTTTTTGTGAATTATTTTTTACAATTTTAATCTTAACAGCATTGCTTGTATATTGCTTCCCTTTTACATTTATTGTAGCAGAAGAAATAGTTAAATCTCCAACTTTTTTAGCTTGCAAAAAGTAAGAATAAGTAGTGGTAGTTTGGCTCTTACTCTTTCCGTTTACAAAAGTATAACTAGATGAAGTGGAAGGATTTGGTCCTCCCAGAATTTTAAAATCCTTAAAATTTGGACCTCTAAAATTCTCTCCTTTTGCAGCAATGGAAAACTCCACTCTTATTTGCTCTCCATATAAAGCAGGATTCTTGTTAACAGCAACAAATAGTTGCAAATCTTGCGCATGTGCCAAAAAGCAGAATCCTAAAAATAATATGAATAGAATTTTTTTCAATTTACCAATCTTTTAAAACTTTTACTTTTTTCCCCTTTACTTTTTTCTTTTGCAACTTTTCTTGCAACTCCCTTTCTTGTTGCTCCAATGCCTCCAACATTTTCTTGGCCGTCTCTTTACTCATATCTTCTTTTTCTTGTGGTTGCTGCTCTTTCTTTTGTTGCTGTTTTTCCTCTTGTTTTTCTTGCTGTTGTTTATTTTCCTCTTCTTTATTTTTTTCTTTGTCTTCTTGCTTTTCTTTGTTTTCTTCATTCTGTTTTTGCTGCTCTTGCTGCTGTTGCAACATTTTCTGGGCAAAGGCTAAATTATGCCTTGTATCTTCATCAGTTGGATTATTTTTAAGTGCGTTTTTGTATGCAGAAATACTTTCCTCTAATTTTTGCTGTTTGAACATAGAATTCCCCAAATTATGATAGATTTTTGACAGTTCATTCTTATCCTTTGCATTGTCCTTTAAGCCATCAAAAAGTGCAGAAGATTCTTCATATCTTTCTTGTTTGTAAATAGCATCCGCTAAATTGTAGGAAGCAGAAAAATAATCTTGATCCTTTTCTAATGATTTTCTGTATTTCATTTCCGCATCATTAAACAAACTATCGGCATATAAATCGTTTCCATTTCGTAAATGGGTTTTCTTGTTTTGAGCCATTACAGCTACTTCTATTAGAAGAAATAATATGATGAGATACTTATTCATTAATTGTTCCATTTATTTTTTCTGCTGAGCAAAACTAAATCAAAAAATAACAGCAATAGTGCGATAGACAAAAAGAGTTGAAACCGGTCTTTGTAATCAGTAAAAACCATGGTGCCGATTTCTTTTTTCTCCATCTTGTTGATTTCTGCAAAAAGTGCAGAAAGCCCTGCTTGTGTGTTATTTGCTCGCACATAAGTGCCTTTGCCAGCAGTGGCAATCTCTTGCAACATCTGCTCGTTGAGTTTGCTAATTACCGTATTTCCCTCCTTGTCTTTTCGAAATCCAGTATTATTTCCATATTTACTATAAACAGGAATTGGTCCGCCTTTGGCAAGCCCCATCCCTAAGGTATGCACAAATACTCCTTTTTCAGCAGCTAATTTTGTCTGCTCTATGGCATCTTCCTCATGATTTTCTCCATCTGTAATAATAATGATGGCTTTATTTTGTCCGTTTTCCATATCAAAGGAGCGCATACTAAGGGAAATGGCTTTGCCAATGGCTGTGCCTTGGGTTGGAATAATATTGGTATTTACAGTAGAGAGGAACAATTTTGCAGCAGAATAATCGGTAGTGATTGGCAGTTGCACATAGGCATCTCCTGCAAATACAATCAGCCCGATTCTATCGCCTTCTAATTTGTCAATAAGGCGAGAAATGGCTTGTCTGGCTCTTTCTAAGCGGTTGGGTTTTATATCCTCTGCAAGCATAGAATTTGATAAATCCAATGCAATCATCAAATCAACTCCTTCTCTTTTTACTTCCTCCATTTTTGTACCAATTTGAGGATTGCTGATTCCAATAATTAAAGTTAAAATACACAGAATAAGTAAAGAAAATTTTATGTTTTCTCTGCTCTTTGAAAATGAAGGCATTAGTCCTTTTATTGTAAGCGTTTCCCCAAAAGATTTTAAGGCATTATCTTTCCATTTTCTATAATAAATTATCAGAAAAGCAATAGGAATAAGTCCATAAAGCAGATTCAATAATTCTATGTTTTCGTATCGTAGCATTTATGGAATTGACTTTAAAAAAGTAGTTTTCAAAACAAAGGAAAGACAGAGAAAAAATAAAGCCCATAAAGCAAAAGGCAAAAATTCCTCTTTTCTTTTGTGGTATTCTGTTGTTTCTATTTTTGATTTTTCCAATTTATTAATGTCCTGATAAATTTCTTCTAAGGATTTGTTATTGGTTGCTCTGAAATATTTTCCATCCGTAATGGTAGCAATATCCTGCAAAGTTTTTTCATCAATTTGTACCTCAATATCTTGGTATTGCACACCGAAAGGAGTTTGGAAAGGGTAGGGGGCATAACCTTGCGTTCCTACGCCAATGGTATAAACTCGTATTCCAAATTTCTCCGCAATTTCAGCAGCAGTAAGTGGTGCTACCAATCCCTGATTATTTACCCCATCTGTGAGTAAAATAATCACTCTACTAATGGCTTTGCTGTCTTTCAATCGGTTTACGGCTGTTGCCAAACCCATCCCAATAGCTGTGCCATCTGCTATCATGCCACTTTTTACATCTTTGAACAAATTGATAAGCACATTATGGTCGGTAGTAAGTGGGCATTGGGTGAAACTCTCACCACTAAAAACAACCAAGCCAATTCTATCATTCACCCTTTTTGAAATAAAATTGAGCGCTACATTTTTAGAGGCTTCTAAACGGTTAGGTTTTAAATCCTCTGCTAGCATACTGCCGGAAATATCCATGGATAGAATGATGTCGATTCCTTCTGTTGTTGTATCTTCCCAGCTAGAAGTAGATTGCGGTCTTGCCAATGCAATAATAAGCAGAGCCCCAGTCAAGAGTTTTAGTAAAAAAGGCAGGTGAATCAGCTTATTTTTTAGAGTATTTCCATCTTTTATTCCACTTGTGTCCGAAAATAAAATGTCAGATTGTATTTTCTTTCTTTGTAAAAAATACCAAATTCCAATTATAGGAATAAGAAGTAAAAGATAAAAATATTCAGGATTTACAAATGCGATATTAGTCATTTTTCACCTCCATTTTTTTAGTATTTTTCACAAAAATTACAGATTGCTCCATGCTCTTTTCATTCTCCAAATCTGTTGGTTTGCTTTTGGCGTATTTTGCCAAATCAGCTTTTTTCAAAATAGTACTAAGGGTTTGTAAATCTTCTTTTTGTAAATCTTTATTTTTCAAATTTTGAATAATATCATAAGTGGGGAGTTCCAAAGCCAATATCTGGAATCTTTGCTCCAAATAAGTCCTTAATATTTCTGAAATTTCAGAATGATACTGCTTTAATTCCCCCTTTTGCCACAGTTGTTTTTTCTCCAAATCTTTTAATGCTGCAACAGCAATCACATTAGCAGGGATTATCACTTTTGGTTTTGCTTTTATCACTTGTTTTTTCTTTACAAACACATATTTTTTTAATAGTAAATAAATCAGAATTATTAAAAATAGCCCAAGTAAAAAGGGCCAAATATCACTCCATCCGAAAGGTGCATCTAATGGTGGTTTGATGTCTTTTAATACTGCATCTTCTGTTAATTCAACAGTTTGAACATTTAAAATAAGCCCTTCTGTTTTTAAGTTTTCATTAAAAATTATTGGCGGAAAATAATAGCTTCCACTATCGAAAGCACTAATGATAAACTTTTGAGAAATTATGATTGTATTTTCAGTTTCAGTGCTGTCAACTTTTGTTCTGTCAATAATTTCTACTCCATTTACAATGGTGTCATTAAAGTTTGGCCAAACAAATGGCTTTCCTTTTTCAAAAGCGCAACTAATACTTAGCTTTGTTTGCTCACCAATTCGAATTACAGAAGTATCTAAACTCTGCTCTTGGGGAAACAGAAAAGTACTAAATAAAAAGAAAATGGCAAACAGGATTTTTCTCATTATCTTCTGTGTTCTCTTTGTTTAAAAAAATTGATAAGCGGTTTGATGTAAGATTCTGCCGTGTTGATATTGATGTGGTCTACTCCGCAAAGCAGAAAATCTTGCTTTAATTTTTCAGCTCTTTTTTTGTAATTGCCACTAAATCTGTTTCGTATTTTTTTAGAAGATGTATCAATCCAAGAAGTTTTACCACTTTCGGCATCTAACATTTTTATCATCCCCACATTTGGCAAGGCTTCCTCTCTTTTATCATGAATGCGGATAGCCACAATATCATGTTTTTTATTGGCTATTTGCAAAGGTTTTGTAAAATCATCATCCAAAAAATCAGAGAGAATAAAACAAACACTTCTTTTCTTTATAACAGAAGAAAAATACTCCAAAGCAGCAGCAATATTGGTGCCGTTTTTTTCTGGCTCAAAAGCCAAAAGCTCCCTAATAATTCTTAGAATATGCGATTTTCCTTTCTTTGGGGGAATAAATTTTTCAATAATATCGGTAAAGAAAATGACCCCGACTTTATCATTATTCTGAATGGCCGAAAAAGCCAAAACAGCTGAAAGTTCAGTAGCAATTTCCTTTTTCGTTTTTTGCTCTGTCCCAAACTTCCCGGATTTGCTAATATCAATAAGTAGCATAACAGTCATTTCCCTTTCTTCCTCAAAAATTTTCACAAAAGGATTATTGTAACGAGCCGTTACATTCCAGTCAATTGTGCGAACATCATCTCCCGCTTGGTATTCACGCACTTCCGAAAAAGCCATACCCTTACCCTTAAAGGCGGTGTGGTATTCGCCAGCAAAAATATGATTGGAAAGCCCTTTGGTTTTTATCTCAATCTTACGGACTTTCTTTAATAATTCGCTTGTGCTCATTTACGGAATCTCTACTGTGTTCAGAATGTCTTTTATAATATCTTCTGTTGTGATGTTTTCAGCTTCTGCTTCATAGGTTAAACCAATTCTATGACGCAATACATCATGGCAAAGTGCACGCACATCTTCTGGAATGACATAACCTCTTCTTTTTATAAAAGCATAAGCCTTGCTAGCCATTGCCAAATTGATACTTGCTCTTGGGGAGGCACCAAAACTGATTAAATCCTTTAATTTTTCTAAGCCGTATTTTTCTGGATTTCTTGTAGCAAATACAATATCAATTATATATTGCTCAATTTTCTCATCCATATACACTTGCTTCACAATATTTCTTGCATTGATAATTGCCTCTTTGTTAAGTACTTTATTTACTGTTGGGAATTTTTCTGCTAAATTGTGCCGAACAATTAATTTTTCCTCTTCCTTTTCAGGATAATCAATGATTACTTTTAGCATAAACCTATCTACTTGCGCCTCTGGCAAAGGATAAGTTCCTTCTTGCTCCACTGGGTTTTGTGTTGCCATTACCAAAAACGGCTCTTCTAATTTGTAAGTTTCTCCACCGATAGTTACTTGCCTTTCTTGCATGGCTTCTAATAGTGCCGACTGTACTTTTGCTGGTGCACGATTTATTTCATCTGCTAGAATAAAGTTAGCAAAAATCGGTCCTTTCTTTACAGAAAATTGTTCGTTTTTCGGGCTGTATATTTGCGTACCAATCAAATCGGCAGGAAGCAAATCAGGAGTAAATTGTAAACGGCTGAATTTAGCATCTATGGTTTTTGATAAGGTGCTAATGGCTAGTGTTTTGGCTAGCCCTGGCACGCCTTCTAGTAGTATATGTCCGTTTGATAAAAGAGCTACTAAAAGTCGTTCGCTCATCTGTTTCTGCCCAACTATCACTTTTCCTATTTCCAAAGTGAGCATATCAATGATGGCACTTTCTTTATTTATTTTTTCGTTTAACTGCTTAATGTCAGTTGTTAGTGTTTCTTCCATTTTGTGTTTTTTAATTTAAGGGAGGCAAATTTACTTTTTGTTCTAATAATTGCAAAGTGGAACGATATTTTTTTTTGAAAAGTATTTGAAAATTAGAAATAGTAGTTAGAAATCAGAATTTAGAAGAAAGAAAAGAGAGAATAGAAAAAAATATCAAATTATCACTTCAACTTCAGGGCTAAAGCATTATCATAAATTTTCTTATATTCTGTAATATCCCCAAAAGATTTATCATCAATACGGATATCCCCTCTAGTAACATGTCCCATAAGTGCGAAAGGCATATTGGCAGTTTTTAAAATATCCAAGAACACATCTTCTTTAGTTTCTTGCACAGAAATAATAATTCTTGATGGTGCTTCTCCAAAAAGAAAAGCATCTTCTCGAATTTCACTACAAGAAGTAATATCAAATCCTAAGTTATTATACATAGCACTTTCTAATAGCGTGATGAATAGTCCGCCATCCGAAATATCGTGAGCTGATTCTAAAACTTCTGCTCTAATAAGTTTTGTGATGGTTTTTTGTAATTCGTATTCCACATCCAAATCAAAGTTTGGTGCAGGCGATTCTTTTATTCCATGAAAAGAAGCTAAATATTCTGAGCTTGAAATATCATTCTCACATTTTCCAAGCAAATAAATCAAATCAGATTTTCCTTTAAACGCAAGTGAAGTAATGTGTTTTTTATCTTCTACAATACCCAACATACCAATGGTTGGTGTTGGGAAAACAGGCACTTCTCTGCCTTCAACAGCCGATTGGTTATAGAAACTCACATTTCCGCCAGTAACAGGGGTGTTGAATTTCTTACAAGCTTTGGTCATCCCTTTTATGGCGCCCACAAATTGCCAATATACTTCTGGGTTGTACGGATTTCCAAAGTTCAAACAATTCGTAATTGCAGAAGGCACACCGCCAGAACAAACAATGTTTCTGGCAGCTTCTGCCACAGCCATAGCACAACCCTCTTCTGGGTCAGCATTTACCATTCTCGCATTACAATCAACCGTCATGGCAAGGGCTTTGTCCGTACCTTTTAGGTTGACTATTCCTGCATCAGTTGGGTAATTGGTGCTCATATTTACCGTACCTACCATAGAGTCGTACTGCTCATATACCCATCTTTTGGATGCAATATTTTGATGTGCTGTTAAAAATTTAGCCACCTCAACCAAATCAGTTGGTTGCTTGATGCTCTCAATATCAAACTTTTTAAATTCCTGATAATAAGCTGGCTCAGAATATTCTCTTTCGTAAACTGGTGCACCACCTCCTAAAACCAAATCAGCACAAGGCACATCTCCTACCAACTGGTCATGCATATAATATTTTACCCTATCGCCTGCTGTAACTTCCCCTATTTGTTCGCAAGACAAATCCCATTTGTCGAATATGGCGTTTACAATATCTTCTTTTCCTTTTTCTACCACTACCAACATTCTCTCTTGCGATTCAGAAAGTAATATTTCCCAATCTTTCATGTCCTTTTGGCGAGTGGGTACTTTATCTAAATGGATAATCATACCATGTTCTCCGGCAGCCGACATTTCATTGGAGGAACAAGTAATTCCGGCAGCACCCATATCTTGCATGCCCACCACTGCATCTGTTTTCCCTAATTCCAAAGTGGCTTCCAACAATAATTTTTCCTGGAAAGGGTCCCCAACTTGCACAGCTGGCAAATCCTCTGCCGAATCTTCTGTAATATCTTTTGATGCAAATGAGGCACCATGAATTCCATCTTTCCCTGTTCGTGAGCCCACAATAAAAACAGGATTTCCCACACCAGATGAAGTAGCTGAAATCATTTCTCCTTTTTTCATTATTCCTGCCGAAAAAGCATTTACAAGTGGATTGGTATTGTAGCAATCATCAAAGAAAACCTCTCCACCAACAATAGGAATCCCAAAAGCATTTCCGTAATCGCCAATGCCTTTTACTACGCCTTTCACTAGCCATTTTGTTCTGTCTAACTTTATATTTCCAAAACGCAAAGAATTCAGTTGAGCTACTGGGCGAGCGCCCATTGTAAAAATATCTCTGTTTATTCCGCCAACTCCTGTTGCTGCCCCTTGGTAAGGCTCCAATGCGGAAGGATGATTGTGCGATTCAATTTTAAAACAACATGCCAAACCATTCCCAATATCAACCAATCCTGCATTTTCTTCTCCTGCTTCTACTAGCATGTGCGGTCCTGTTTTTGGCAGGGTTTTAAGCCAATTTATTGAGTTTTTGTAGGAGCAATGCTCTGACCACATTACGCCAAATACGCTTAGTTCACAAAAGTTAGGTGTTCGTCCTAATATCTCCTTGATTTTATCAAATTCCTCTGGAAGAAGTCCCATTTCTTGTGCTTGTTCTTGGGTTGCTAAAGTTAGTGTAGCTTGTGATGACATATTTTATAATTTAATGAAAGCAAAAATAAAAGATTCAGTAAATTTTGTTCAAATTAAGAGATTTGTTTTTGCATTTTTTTTAACAAGATTTTTCCTAATAAATTTTTGGATTATATTGTTTAGGATTTTTGCCTATTACATCTTTATAATGCTCTTGAATTATTTGCATGTCTTTTTGTAAATCACCGCTTGGCTCTAGCAAATCTAAAAAGCCAACTTCTTTTTTTGCATAATCCATATACATCAATACAATAGGAGCTCTTGCCTTTTGTGCGATAAAATAAAAGCCTGTTTTCCATTTTCTTACTCTTTTCCTTGTTCCTTCAGGAGCAATTCCCAAGATCATATTATTAGATTTCTTTAGTGTTTCTACTACTTGGTCCACAGTATTTTTTCCGCTTTTTCGGTAAACAGGAATTCCACCATTCCAATTAATTAAAATACTAAGAGGCCAAAAATAGAGTTCGCTTTTTATTAAATATTTTGGCTTTATTTCCAAAATATAAGCAAAACATCTACCAATAAGGAAATCCCAATTGGAAGTGTGTGGTGCAGAGATGACAATATATTTCTTAATTTCTGGAATCCTACCAATTATTTTCCATCTCATTATTTTAAATATAATTTTGCTAAGTGTTTTTCTCATTTATTAAAAATATTTTTACAAAGAAAAAACAAATTATTATTTATTCAGCAAAAATTGTAAATTTGCGACTTAAAAAAAATAATTAAAATGAAAGCTAAACAAATTGCATTAATTCTTATCCCTTTAAATATAATACTTGCTTATTTTGTATATAACAGTATAAATAGTGAAGTAGAGTTTCAGAAAGTAGCAAAAATAAGAATTGCCGAAAATGTACAAAACCTTAAAGATTTAAGAGCTGTACAGATTGCTTATAAAAATAAACATCAAGAGTTTGCAGATAACTTTGATTCTTTGCTTTATTTTTTGAATTTTGATTCGATAGCAGTAGTAAAATCGGAGGGGGAAGCGCCAGATACACTTACAGAATTACAAGCAGTAAAAGCTGGGCTTATAAGCAGAGATACTATATTTATTGATGCTAAATCTCATATTTTTTCTGAAGATTATTTAGGCACAAGAAATCAGGGTATTCCTTTTGTAATGGAAGCATTACAGTACATTCCTCACACCAAAAATAAAATGTATGGTATTGATGCAGGAAATATTGAAAAGGGGAAAGTTATAGTGCAAGTGTTTGAGGTTTTCGCAAAATATTCTGATGTGCTTATAGGATTAGATGCTGAAAATAAAAAATATGATTTACAGAGCCAAATAAAAGTTGGCTCCATGTCAGAAGCTTCTTTAAATGGAAATTGGGGCGAATAAAATATTACCAAAAGTAAATTTCAGCCCATCCTCATCCAATAATTTATTGACTGAAAAATGTCATCTTTCGGTTGAAGTTGGACTGAATAATCTTTCTTTTTGCCTTTTCGACACCTTATCCTTTACCTATGTTTTATTGAAGGAGTTTGAGTTTAATGCTAATGGGATTTCCAAGAGTTGCAAAATAATAAAAGATATTATTGCCTCTGAATCACTTTTGCAAAAAGAATTTTATTCTAGTTCCCTAGCGCTAAATCACTTTCCTTCTACCCTTGTGCCAATCCCGTTTTACAAGGAAGAAAAAAACAAGGAAATTCTAAAGTTTAACCATGAAGTATATGAAGAAATTTTGAGTGATAAAATGCAACAAATGGAAGCGATTAATATCTATTCTATTCCAAGAGAACTTTTAACTCTTATCCATGAATATTTTCCTAACACACAAATAAAATGTAATAGCAGTATTTTAATTGAACAACTCTTATTACAAAACAAAAGCAATGAAGAAAAAGTTTATACCTTAGTAAAAAATAATATTTTAGAAATTTGTATCCTAAAGCAGGACAGATTGCAACTTCATAATAGTTTTTTAATTAGCACCAAAGAAGATATTTTATATTATCTACTTTTCGCTTTAGAACAGATGGGGATGTCAGGAGAAAAAATAGAATTAATTTTGATAGATGATATTTTGAAATCGGATGAGAAATATAATCTTTTGTATGAGTATGTTAGGGATATTAGCTTTGTTAATAGGTCAGAAAAATTGAATTTTTCTAAAGAATTAGATAGCATAAAATCACATCAATATTTCTGTCTGTTTTCTCAATTATTGTGCGTATAATTTCAGGAAAACATAAAGGAAGGATTTTATCGGCACCAAAAAACTTACCGGTTCGCCCTACTACCGATATGGCCAAGGAAGCCCTTTTTAATATCTTGGAAAATCGCTATTTTTTAGATAGGAAAAAAGTATTGGATTTGTTCTCAGGTATAGGGAGTATCGCTTTTGAATTTGCATCAAGAGGTAGTAAAAACATAACAGCAATTGATCAGAATTTTCATTGCACAAAGTTCATCATACAAACTGCTGAAAATTTGGATTACAACATCAATGTTAAAAAAATGGATTGCTTGGATTTCTTACAAAATACAAAACAGAATTTTGATATTATTTTTGCTGACCCTCCTTATAATTTTGAGCATCACAAAAAACTAAAAGACATTATTTTTAGCAATAATTTAGTTAGAAAAGATGGCTGTTTGATAATTGAGCATGATAGTAACACCAACTTTAATGATAAAAATGTGGAGCTCAGAAAATATGGTAGCGTTCATTTTAGTATATTTACAAATTAAAATCTCAAATTCATGAATAAAACTGCAGTTTTTCCCGGTTCTTTTTCTCCATTCACTTTAGGGCATAAAGCAGTGATGGAAAGTGCTTTGCCATTATTTGACAAAGTGATTATTGCCATTGGAAATAATTCAGAAAAGAATGAATATTTTTCAATTGAGGAACGCTTAGAGTGGATAAATGCTGTGTATGGAAGTAATCCTAAAATTGAGGTAGAAAGGTATGAAGGGCTTACAGTTGATTTTTGCAAAACAGTAAATGCTAATTTTATTATAAGGGGGCTTAGAGATTCGCACGATTTTAAATTTGAGAAAAATATAGCACAAATGAACAAAGAACTAAATGCAGAAATTGAAACTATTTTTATTATTACACCTCCAGAACTTTCACATATTTCCTCTACTATTTTAAGAGATATTATTAAAAATGGAGGGGATATAAGTACTTTTATTCCTAAAGAGATTAATATTTAATAAGTTTTAAAAGTAAAATAAGTAAGTTATCTAATAAAAGCATAGATGAAATACCTCAATTATACTTTTCGTTTTATTGTTTTTTGGCTTTCTTTCTTTTTGGTAAATCGTATTATTTTTGCTTTGTTTTTTCTTGATGAAATTAGCACTGCTTCATTTAATGAACTCCTAACTATTTTGCCTAAAAGCATCCCTTTGGATATTTCTTTTATTAGTTATTTATTGGTGCCCATTATTGTTTTAATTTGGCTCAATTCTTTTTTGAAAAATAACCGGTTTATTAATAAGGTAATTTACGGTTTAGTTGCTTTTTTTATCCTGCTAACAGGAATAATTGCTGGGGGTGAGGTGGCATTGTATTCTGAATGGCAAACAAAACTAAATTTTACTGCATTATCACATTTTGCAAATCCTTCAGAAGTATTTAAAACAGCAAGTATTGGTCATGTTTTTACGAATGTGATATTTATTTGCATTTCCCTAGTATTTATTAGAGTCTATAAAAAGAAAGTACAAGTTGCAATCCCAATAATAAAAGCAAAAAATAACCTTAAAAAGTTTGCTTTATCCATAATAGTATTGCCCTTTCTATTAGGGGTGTTATTGCTAGGAATAAGGGGTGGATTCCAACCTATTCCTGTTAATTTGAGTGATGCTTATTTTTCCAATAAAATAATATTGAATGATATTGCTGTAAATCCTAATTGGAATATTCTACAAAGTATTTTAAAGAGTAAAAGTAGTTTTGAGGGAAACCCTTATGAGAAATACTCCCCTGAGGAAGCAGCACTTTTTATGGAAACTCTGAATGCGAATAAAAAAGATACAACTACTTTTATTTTAAATGCAAAGCAGCCTAATATTGTCTTTATTCTTTTGGAAAGTTGGTCGGCAGATAATGTGGAAAGTTTGGGAGGTTTGGATGGAATAACCCCTAACTTTAAAGCTTTGGAACAAGAAGGATTATCCTTTACTGATTTTTACTCCAATGGCTGGACTTCTGATCAGGGGATGAGTTCCATTTTTTCATCTTTTCCTGTCTTCCCTTATGTTGCCATTATCAATCAAGCAGATAAAGCCCGAAAATTACCTTGCTTGAACAAATCATTAGCAAATTACCACTCTTCTTTCTTTTTTGGCGGACAGCTTACTTATGGAAATATTAAAGGTTATTTGCTTTCACAAGGGTTTGATATCGTAAAGGATGAAAATGATTATCAGGATTTACCTTCTGGAGCATTGGGGGTGCATGATGAGTATATGTTTACTCAATTTAAAGAAGAATTAAAGCAATTTCCAGAGCCTTTCATGAGTACACTCTTTACAATTAGTTCCCATTCTCCTTTTGATTTTCCTGCAGAACACAAGCTTAGTTTTAATAGCCGAGAGGATAAATATGTAAACTCTGTAGCCTATACTGATAAGTGTTTAGGTAAGTTTATGGAAAGCGTAAAACAGGAAGATTGGTATGCAAATACGCTTTTTGTAATTGTGGCCGACCATAGCCATAGTTCTCCTATAAAAAGGCGTGTTGCACAAAAGGAACGCTATAAAATCCCTATGCTTTGGATGGGAGAGGTGTTGAGTGAACAATACCAAGGAAAACAACATCATAAAATGGGTTCTCATATTGATATTTCTCCTAGTATTTTAGCACAATTAAACTTAAACAATAAGGCTTATCATTTTGGAAATGATTTATTTAATTCTACTACAGAAATTGCAGTACCTTATGCATTTCATAAGGGGTATGGTTTAATTAGGCCTGAAGCAAATTATGCTTTTTCAGAAAGTTACAATAAAGTATTTGAAAGCCGTGCAGCAGATAGTATTCAAAAAGCAAAAATTAAAAAGGAAACAGAATTGTATTTTCAAGCTGCCTTTAAGGAGTATATGGAGTTTTAGTTATTTACCGATACAGAAAGTAAAGTAAATCATTCTTTTAATTGATAATCAATACTTTATATTCATTTATTAATAAATAAAAGTAAAATTAACAACAAAAATAGTGTTCGTTTATGTTCGTTTTTACTTTCTTAAGCAAAAGTATAAATTGCTTTCAAATAATATGACTATGTTTGCTCATATATTTTCATAATAGATTAACAATGAAAAAACTACTACTTATACTATTACTTACAACACCATTCATTGGGTTTGGGCAGGGCTGTCAGTATGGAAGTTCAACAGATGCTTCTGAATTATGTGATTTTTATAAAGGCAATAACTTTGCAACATATAAGAATGCAGATATAGCTCTTGATAAGATTTTATCTGTAACAGGGATGTCTAAAAGGTTTGTTTTAAAGGAATGTAATGATATTTCTAATTGTATAGCTACTTCATATAAAGGAATACGATATATCTTATATGATAGAGAATTTATGGATGCTATTGCTACAAGAACTAACGCTTGGTCGAGTATATCTATACTTGCTCACGAGATAGGCCATCACGTTAATGGACATAGCTTGGATTTAATAGTATATGCCTCTGAGATGGCTGAAGCACCAACTCTTGCTGAATCAAGGCAAATGGAATTGGAGGCGGATGAGTATTCAGGTTTTGTAATGTATAAGTTAGGAGCAAGTTTGTCTCAAGCTCAAGAAGCAGTTCGTTTAATATGCACAAATGATGATGATACTTATTCTACACATCCTAAATTAGATAAAAGATTAAGAGCAATAGAGAGAGGTTATAATAATGCAAAAAGTCAAGGTTCTAATACTAATACTTCAACCAAGACTTCTACTCTTACTGCTGAAGATTATTTTTATAAAGCATATAATAATGAGTCAGATTGGCAATACAAAATAGATAACTATACAAAATGCCTTAGAATAGAACCTGATTATGCTGATGCATATAACAACAGAGGGGTTTCATATGTGAAGTTAGAATACTACAATGAAGCCA
>JACNLP010000048.1 GCA_014381465.1 Flavobacteriales bacterium
TTATATTTTAAAGACCCTCTAAATCATACATTACGTATTCCTCCTATACCATTTACACTTTATAAATATTTATTACTTCACCCTGACGGAGTAGTTGCTCAAAATATATTTTCAATAAAAGAAGAATTATTTGAGATATATTATAAGGGAAAGATATCAAGGGGTACTGAAGAGGAGTCAATAAACTCGATAGAGAATTTATGTTATAAGACTTCTGAATCAGTATCAACAATTAATGCATTAATCTCAAAATCACTACCAAGCTCTATTGCTGAGCAATATAAAATTCAGAATATAAAAGGTAGGTATATTATTACTTTAGATAGAGATTTAGTTAAAGGAATTTAGCTTGACAAGCTTGTCAAGAATTCTACTTGACACTACTTCATATTACATTTGTCCCATATTAACTTTAAAATAATAAAAATATGGCTGAATTTTGTAAAGAAATTTGTTGTGAAAATGGTTGGTCTTTTGATTTTTCAATTTTTGAAATGTTTTCCTTTTTAAAAGAAGGTGAGTCTATAAAGAAAATATGTGAAGGGTGTGGATTTGTTCAGATAGCAAAAATTGATGGTGTGTGTTATGTTGGATTTAGAGAGTGGAATTCAATTGATTCTTTTGATGGGTCATCTATAATTTATAGACAATTTGATTTTGAAAATAATAAAATTAAATAATATGAAGAAAGTAATTATTGCTGGTAGTAGAGATTTTAATAATTTCTCTAAACTAAAAAGTGTATGTGATTTTTTATTAAAAGATTTTAAAAAAGTAGTAATAATAAGTGGTGGTGCTAAAGGTGCTGACCAATTAGGGGAAAGGTATGCTGAGCTAAGGGGGTTTAAAGTGAAATTATATAAAGCGGATTGGAAAAAATATGGTAAATCTGCTGGTATAAAACGAAATGCTGAAATGGCTGAATATGCTGATATGCTTATTGCTTTTTGGGATGGGAAAAGTAAAGGTACAGCTAATATGATTTCTTTAGCTAAAAAAGCTAATATTCAGGTTAATATTATAAGTATATAAGGGGTTGACAAGCTTGTCAAGAATGGGTTAAAGGGGTTAAATGGCGTATCTTGCACCATTATTAACCCAAAAAAACCCATACTTCTATGCCAAATCCAAAAATTAGTTTCATACCAAAAAATCCAACTCGTAAATTAATTACTAATAATAAAAATGGTTCTACAACTATATGTTATTATAAGGAAATTAATGGGGTATTAAAATACCATAATTTTAATGGCCCAGCAAAAATTAATGAGGAAGAAAATGTAAAAGAATTTTACATTTTTGGGATACAATATTCTGAAACTGAATTCAAAAAACTAAGTAAAATATCTTAAAAGAATGAAAAATATCAAATTATTAAAACAAATCTTATCAATTCCCACTTTCTCTGGAGAGGAAGATCGGTTGGTTGAGTTTCTTAAAAGTTACCTAAAACAAAAATCAATTCCATTTCAAATGGATGATATGGGAAATATTCTAGCGAAAAAAGGGAGTTCAAAACATTTTCCTTGTGTTGTAGCTCATACAGATTCTGTTCATGAAATAAATACTGAAACTATAGATATAAGAGATGTGAAAAGGTATAATTCAAACAGAGAGTTGAAAAATGCTTTATCAGGATATGTTCCCAATACAAATCAACCAACTGGTTGTGGAGGAGATGATAAGGCGGGGGTTTTTATCTGTCTGCAATTATTAGATTATTTTGATAATATAAAGGTGTTTTTCCCTGTTTCTGAAGAAAATGGGTGTGCAGGAACAAATGCAGCCCCAAAAGAATGGTTTAAAGATGTTGGTTATTTTATTCAATTTGATTCTCCTGAGAATAATACTATGAGCGAAACTTTAAGAGGAAGAACTTTGTTCTTCTCGGATGAAGAGTTTTGGAAATTATCCAAAGATATAATTGCTGAGCATGGAATTACTAAGCATCAGCACCACCCTTTTACTGATGTAGGTGAACTCAAGAGAAGGTTTGAAGTTGAATGTTTGAATTTGGCTGCTGGTTATTATAACTATCACACTTATAATGAATATGTAGTATTGGAGGATGTTGAAAATGCAGTACAGCTTGGGAAAAAGTTAATTGCAACATTAGGATGTAAAAAGTATAAATATGAAAGCAAGCTTTTTTATATCGGACATATGTTTTTGAAAAAAGGCTAGGATAATGTATAAATCAAATAAAAAAAAGTAAATTATGAATAAAAGAAAAGTATTACAAAAATTAAAATCTCTTGAGAATATGGATAAACCTTCATTTTATTCTGTATTGCCACTTGACTATCAGATTGATTTGGATGTGATGTTGAGTGTTTATCCATATATATTAGGGGATGAAAAGGAAAGAGACAACTTTATTGATAATATTACTGAGTTTTACGCTAAAGATTACTTGGAACTCAGGAATTTATTACAGAGTGGGAAGACTGATAGTTGGGTTGTTGCATTTATTGATATTGAGTTTTTTACAGCAAGAGAGTTGTATCATATTGCATGTGATGCAATAAAAGCCGACTATAAAAGGTATGGGCACTTAACTCCACTTACACTGGATATAGTAGATACCTTTGAATTATACAAGAGACCACATTTAATGTATAGTATAGTAACTAAGTATTTTGAATTATTAAAATATTTAACCAAAGAACAGAAGAGTATGGTGATTTGGAAAATGTTTGGAAAGAATTAAACGATTAAGATTGAGAAAGATTAAAAAAATTAAGATATGGAATATTTAGCTGTTGGTTTATTTTTAAATCTCCTTACAGAACCTTTTGTAATTGGAGATAAATATTGGGGAGTTAGGGAAAGATTTTTTTTGTTTATTGCTTATCCTTTGGTGATTTTAGGTGTGTTGTTTGCTTTTGGTAATGGTTGGGTAAAATTTGATGATGAAGAATAAAATACTTTATGTTGAAGACGTACAAAGAAAAGAGTATTTTGAAAAGGGCGAAGAAATGAAGCTGGTTAAGTTCCCAAATATTCCAAATTTTAAATTTCCAGAAAAAAATGTTTAAATTTGAAACGAATTAAAGTTAGTGTTAATTAAAAAAAGAAATAATGATAGAAAAAAGAGTGATACGAGCAATGTTAGATCAAGGGTTTGTGGGTTTTCCAAATCATGTTGGGATAAATTTTCCTGAAGATACTGAATATATGTATTTAATTGCAGGTAGTAGACTATTTGAATGTGAAGTAGATAAAAGAAATTTTAACGGAACTTGCATGTTAAAAGTAACTAATAGAAGAGTTCAGGGATATGATGATTGGGTGAATAGTAATTATCAAGAAAATGATGTAATTAGATTTAATAGAATTTATGATGCACAAGGCATTGTAAGAGTATTAATTGTACAAAATAATTAAGATATGGATGAAAGAATAATGCTAATAATTGAATCTAGAATAATTTATGGATTTGATAAAAAAAAACTTAAGGAAGAATACAATATAACTGAAATTGAATGGAAAGAAATTAAGAGCAGAAAAAAAATAGAACTACATTTTGCGCAAGAAGTATTTTTAATTTTGAAAATCGAGAAATTATTTAAAAGTAAAATTGCTCAAGATAAAGATATTTTTCAATGGAATAAAGACGCTAAGAATAAAGAGAAAGATAAGAAAAACCTTGTTTTTACAGAGTACTGTATAATTAATGAAGACGGAGGGATAGCAGAAGAAAAAGCAAAAGAATTTTATTTAGATGTTAAAAAACTTTATCAAAAACAGTCAAAAGAAAAATTGAAAGAACACTTAACTTGGTTGGTAGGTGAAAAGTCAATTAATAAAGATGAGTCAGTTTGTAACTATTGTGGTGTAAGTGAGACTGTATTAGGAGTTCTGTATAATGATGAAAGTTATACTTGCAAAACAAAGAGAAAAAGAGGTGCTTGGTTTGAATTAGATAGAGAAGATGCTTCTAAAGAAAATAACAAATACACAAAAGATAATATGGTCTTATGTTGTTATTTCTGTAATAATCATAAAAGTGATGTAATATCAGTTAGTGATATGAGAAAATATTTTGGGCAACCAATGTTTAAGTTTTTAATGAGTAAATATGACTATATAAAATCAAAAAAATAAAAATATGAATAAAGAAAAAGATAGGTTTCATCTAAAACAGGAATATTTAAAATCTCATGTTTTTTATGGCCTTAAAGGGCATCATATTGAAGGTTGGACTGAGGAGGAATTTAAAATAATTCTTAAAAGAGTTGAAAAGTTAAAATTGGGAGTGTATGGATTGGAGTACCGATCCTCAGAAGCATTGTATCAGGCATGTAGGTTTCCTGATTTTCCTGAAATACAAGAAATAGTGAGAGAACAGAAATCTCCAATGGCTGCAAAAATGGTTACTAAACCTCATAGAAAAGATAAATGTAGAGAAGATTGGGACAATGTGAGATTAGATATTATGAGATGGGTATTGAGAGTGAAATTGAGTTGTAATTTCAAACAAATGGGAGCATATTTAAATGCGTCAAATAATGATAAATTTATTAACAAATCTATTGTAGAGATTTCGACAAAAAGAGATAAATTTTGGGGAACAGTTGATGATGGTAATGGAAACTTAGAGGGGGAAAACATGATGGGATTATTATTAATGGAATTAAGAAAAGAGTATTTTGAAAAGGGTGAAGAAATGAAGCTGGTTGAGTTCCCAAATATTCCAAATTTTAAATTTCCAAAAAAATGAGTAAGTTTGAAACGAAATAATAATAGTATTAATTAAAAAATTAAATAAGATGACAACAAAAGAATTATTACAATTGACAGATGTAAGCAATCTAATAAAATCAAATATTTGTGAATTTATTGTTGAACGAGATAACTTAAATAATAGGGGGTATTATGTAAATCTTATCCAAGAAAATGTTAAGGAAAGTCCAGGCGTATATGTCTGGACAAATGATGAAAATAATAAAATAATATATATTGGGATGTCTGGTAAAATAAATAATGATGGCACATTAGGCAATCAACTACTACCAGATAGACTACAAGCTAGTAGAAAATATAATGGTAAGGATTTGAGTACAAAAAACTATTTATTCATAAAATTGAACGAATTAAAAATACAAACAATGAAAATGAGTATATTTTATTCAAATGAGAATGAGCCTGCATCATATTTGGAAGCAAAATTATTAAGATCGTATTTTCAAAATCAAGGTCGTTTACCAATATTAAATAACGAATTTTAAGAGTAAAAAACATGAAACCAAAAACTAAATAAAATGATAGAAAAAAGAGTAATCCAAGCAATGTTTGCCCCAAGTAGATTTTTAACATTCCCTGCAGATGTTTCTGAAGATTTTCCAGACCATGGAGAAACAATGCAAGTTATAGCAAATAATTCTATTTATACTTGTAATATTAATAGAATGGATTTTGGAAATATGTGTAATTTATATGTTCTAGCAAATCAAGGGTATGATGAATGGGTAGCAGATAATTACAATGTAAATGATGTCATTAGGTTTAGAAGAATTTATGATGCACAAGGCATTGTAAGAGTATTAATTGTACAAAATAATTAAGGTATGGATAAAAAAATAAATAAAGCTTTGACTAATTTTAATAAATTAGTTGAAAAAAGACTAGAGTATCACCAATATGATTTTACTGCTTTTGGTGAAGATAGTATTAGGTATGATTTTTTTTATGCCATTATGAATGAATTTAAGAAAAAACCACATGAAATTATTTTAGAGCAGACTATACCAGAAGCATTATATAATCAGACTCCAAGAGGTGAGAATCTTGGAAGAGGTAGGCATACAGATAGTCCAGAGTACGATATGAGAGTTGATATAAAAAATAATCAAGGTTTTCTTATTGAATTTGCATATTTTAGGACACCTAAAAATGCTACTCAGGATAGGTCTAGTAAGCATGGGAAATTATTAAATGATATTTATAGATTAGCTTTGTTAAAATCATTTACGAATCCTGATGGGAATACTCAATATAAAAACTTTAATAAATACAAGTGTTTATTTATTTGTGTAACTGATAATGAGATGATTGAATATGGTCACAATAAGAGAGGTAGAAAAACACTTCCAATCCAAGATGAATATCATAACATATCTGATGAATTCCTTGCTTTATTATCTAAAACAACAAATGATGTTATACAAGAAAGATTCAGAACAAAGGTAAGTGATTTAAACCTAGAAATCAATGCTAAAAGAATGTTTTCTGTGATGAATAATGAGGATGATAAATCAAAAAGATGGGCTACATGGGCTTGGGAAGTAAGTTTAATAGAAGATAAAAAATAGAAATATGTCATACAAAGGAAAATACATTACAGGAAAAGAAGACGCATATCAAATTAGTAGGTCTAAAATTGACTTTTTTAATCAATGCCAAAGATGTTTTTATTTAGACAGAAGACATGGAATTGGAAGACCAGGAATGATTCCTTTTAATTTAAATATTGCAGTAGATAATCTACTTAAAAATGAGTTTGATGGATATAGAGAAAAAGGGGAAGAACATCCTTATATCAAACAATTAGGATTAAATGCTATTCCATTCAAACATGAAAATATGGACAGGTGGCGTGCTAATTTCACAGGGGTTTCTTTTGTGCACGAGCCAACTAATTTCCATGTGTTTGGTGCGGTGGATGATATTTGGATTGATTTAGATACTCAGGAACTAATTGTGGTTGATTATAAAGCAACTTCCAAAAAAGGAGAGGTAACTATTGAAACTGGTTGGGGAGATTCTTATAAGAGACAAATGGAGTTTTATCAATTCTTGCTAAGGGGTGAGGGGTTTAAGGTTTCCGACACCGCTTATTTTGTGTATTGTAATGGAATAAAAGACAAAGCAACTTTTGATGAGAAATTAGAATTTAAGGTTTCTTTAATTCCATATACTGGAAATACAGATTGGATTAATCCAAAGTTAATTGAAATCCATACTTTATTAAATCAGGAAGAAACTCCACAACCTGCTGATGATTGCGAATATTGTAATTATTTAAAAGCAAGGTATAACCAAAGTAAAAAATAATGAAATTTAAAAATTTATCAGAAAAAGAGCAAAAGTTAGTAGTTGATTATAAGTATGATTTATTCAGAGATAAAGTAATTGTACTGAAAGAAAAAGGGGTGGATGCTTGTATGGAGGATGATAGGTTTAATCTCAAAGGGGCTCATATAACAAATGATGCAAGAAATTTATTTGAAATTTTTATCCCTCAAATAATGGATTATAAAGGATTAACTTTTGATAGACCACTTGAGGGTGTTCCAATTCATGGGTTTTATTATTTCATGCATCTTTTCTTTTTTGAAAGAGTAACCCAACTTGCTTCACATTTTGATGATTATATATTGGACAGAATGTTGATGAAAAACTCAATTACAGGAGACGAAATGTGGTTAGTAAATAAAGTTCCCCAGATACCTGATGAAGTGGTGGAGAAATTTATGAAAAAGTAATTTCTTCTGACAAGCTTGTTAAGAATTCTTCAGTAGGAAAAACATATTTATTATTGTATAAAAATTATGGCTAGAAAATATTTATCAAAATCAACTTTTAAAAAGGGAGTGCAATGTAAGAAGTCACTCTATCTTTATAAATTTCATCCTGAATTAGCTGATGAAATATCTCAGCAACAAGAAGGTGTATTTCAAACTGGAACTGATGTAGGTGTGTTAGCGCAGAAATTATTTCCAGGGGGTGTGGATGCTGGTCCAGAAGACTATACCAAATATTTTGCCTCTTTTAAGCATACTCAACAATTAATTGATGATGGAGTAGAAGTAATATATGAGGCAGGATTTTGCTATGATTATGTAATGTGCTTTGTAGATATTCTTGTAAAGAAAGAGGGGAAATGGTATGCTTATGAAGTTAAGAGTTCTACAAAAGTTTCAGATACACATGTTATTGATGCGTCTCTACAATATTATATTATGCAAAAATCAGGACTTGATATTGCAGATATATCTATTACTCATATTGATAACACTTATTTGAGAGATGGAGAGTTAGATTTACAAAAACTTTTTACATCACAAACTGTATTAAAAGAAGCAAAAAATAATATTGAGTATATTAAAAACAAATTAAAAGAATTACATACAGTACTTGCTGACAATTGTATTCCACAAGCGGATATTGGTTCATATTGTAATGAACCTTATTCTTGTAATTTTAAAGGAGAATGCTGGAAACATATCCCAGAGTATTCTGTATTTGACATTGCTAATTTACGTGCAAATAAGAAATGGAATCTTTATTACAATGGACATATAAAGCTTAAAGATATTCCATCTGAAACTAAATTAAGCTCCAATCAACAGCTTGAGGTTCATTCATATCTTACTAGTTCTAAGATTATAAATCATAAAAAAATAGCAGACTTTGTGAATAATCTCTCTGATAATTTGTATTATTTAGATTTTGAAACCTATAACCCTGCTATTCCTCCATTTGAGGGATTGAACCCATATCAGCAAACACCCTTTCAGTATTCAGCTCACTGTAAAAATAATGGATTACTTGAACACTATGAATTTTTGGCAAATCCATTGAATGACCCAAGAGAGCCATTTATAAAATCACTCATTAATAATATGAAAAAAGAGGGTGATATACTTGTATACAACATAGTGTTTGAAAAAGGCAGATTAAATGCGCTTATACAAAGCTTTCCAAAATATCAAAATGATTTACAATCAATCATAGATAGAATGAAAGATCTAATCATACCATTTAGAGAAAAATGGTATTATGATCCGGTAATGAAAGGTGGATATTCAATTAAGGATGTTCTACCTGCATTAGTGCCTGGATTCTCTTATGATAATTTGGAAATTAATAACGGTTCTTTAGCAAGTGCTGTTTTTACAAACTTAGCTAGTAAGAATGATAAAATTGAGATTCAAAAAATTAGAGAAAATCTATTGGCTTATTGCAAATTGGATACATATGCAATGGTAAAAATATTAGAGGTTCTTAAATCTATACAATCTGTTTAGTAAATAAAGCCCCTCAGATATCAGATGAAGTGGTGGAAAAAATTTATGAAAAAGTAATTTCTTCTGACAAGCTTGTTAAGAATTCATAATTGGCTTAATTATTCTTATTATTGTATAAAATATTAATTATGAAAGCAAAATACAAAAAAGATGAATATGTAGTATTTAATAGAGTTTCTAAAAAATATGCTTGTCGTTATGGAAAAATTATTGATGTGGTAAAGTGCTATACAGATGGAAATTTAAGGTATCCAAACCATCCAACAAACAAAGATTTAAACATCACAACAAATCCTAAAACAGGTGATTTTATTTGTTATGGTTATCTTATAAAAGCTTTTAATAATAGTAACCAAGCAAAAGAAATAATTATAATTACTGAGGGATTTATAAAAGCATTGAAAAATGTCTAAGTTTTTTAGATTTATTTATAATTCTTGGAGGTTCAGAAAATCTCTTTCCATTACTAAGCCAAATGGAATGTTTGGTATTCTTATGATACTTAAAGAACATTTATCTCATTTGCATCAGTTAATGGGTGATTCTGAAGAAACTCCAAAAGAAGTAAGAGAAAATGTAAAAAGAACAATCCTTCTTTTAAATCAATTTGAAAAAGGGGATTATCTGGAAAGGTGTGGTTTTAAATATGAATCAGTTCATAATTCAAAAGGTCAGTTAGTAAAAGTGGAACAACATAATAAAAACCTTAAAGCTCTTTCCCTTTCTCTTATTTTAGAGAATAAAGAAATAAACGAATTATCTTATCGCTTAAGGTATTTCAGAGATTGGTTTGTATTAAATTAAAACTTATACTCTTTAAACTTAAATGCCATCTCAACTATGTATTTTGTGTTTTCATCCCATCTTAATCGTGTTCTAACAGTTACAGCTTTGTTGGTAGATTAAATAATTAACACAGAATAAAAAGTCTTGAAGTTGATAAAATTTTAAATCCTATCAACAATAATATTAGTTGCACCACAATTATCAAGAATGTAATTACTAGCAATAGTATTGTTGTAATTTTGAAAGGAACCAATAGCAGCAGTAAGCTCAGTATAATTGTTAATACTGATTGCTCCTTTAAGTGCTGTCAATTCTTTTGCCTCCTTAAAATTTTTGTAATTAGGACCAAAAATAACGGGCAATCCAAAAGCTACTGCCTCCAAAATATTATGTATTCCCGCTCCAAATCCACCACCAATATAAGCCATATTTCCATATTGGTAGATGTGAGAAAGCATCCCTATGCTATCTATAATTAATACATTTTTTGAAGTAATATTTTCAGCATTTGCTATTGAAAATAGTTGTGCCTTAGTTTGTTTTTGCAACTGAGAAATATTGTGCATTTCGTGTGGTGCAATTATATAATTATACTGAGGATTGTCTTTTATAAACTGACTTAAAAGTGCTTCATCCTTTGGCCAAGTGCTTCCACAAATAACTGTAGTTTGTGTTTTGCAAAATGCAGCAATCAATGGAATTTCCTTTGCAGAAATTGCATTTGCTTTTACCCTGTCAAATCGTGTATCACCACTAATTGTAGTATTGCTGAATCCGATAGTTTTTAATAGTTCAGCTGAGGTTTTGTCTTGCACAAAAAAGTGAGTAATATGTTTTAACTGTTTGGCAAACCATTTGTTTTTGAAAAAGATTTGCTCATTTCTAAAAATAGAAGAGACGGAATAAAACGGGATATTTTGCTTATTGCATTCTGCCATATAATTCAGCCAAAACTCATATTTTATAAAAATGGCTTTTATAGGTTTTATAATTTCAATAAAGTGCTTTGCATTTTCTTTTGTATCAGCTGGAAGATAAAAAACAAAGTCCGCTAAAGGCGTGTTTTTTCTGATCTCATAGCCAGAAGAGGAAAAGAAAGTAAGTAGAATTTTATGAGTTGGATGCTTTACTTTGTAAGCCTCAATAATAGGTTTTCCTTGTTCAAATTCACCAAGAGAAGCACAATGAAACCACACAATATTTTTTTCATTGAAAATTGCAGTTTTTAGTTTCTGGAAAATATTTTTTCTGCCCTTTATCCATAGCTTTGCTTTTGGCTTAAACAAAGATACAATCCGAATTATCAACACATACAAACGGATATTTATATTATATAAAAATAGCATTATCTATAATGAAATTCTGCTATATTTCGTTTAAAAATAGGAATGATAAAACCAACTTTTACGCCCACTTTAATGTCGTTTCTAATTTCATCTGAAGTATGTTGCATCTGATTAAAATCATAAGCTCTTAGGTTTTTGGTCCACCCTTTTATTAGCTCCATACCAGCAAAAAACTTAATGTTATTTTTCTTACTAAAATACATATAGTTTACATTTAATTTCACACTAACTCCTCCAGATAATCTGTCATACCCCTTCTTATATTCATCATCCAAATGAGGGATAAAATCCTCTTGTGTTTGAATCCTAATTTTATGCTGCATATAACCAATTCCACTTATCAAATAAATTCCGCTTTCGTTATTTTCAGAAAAAGTAAATGCCCTCCCCCCAGCTAAAAATGTGGAGAATCCTCTTTCAAAAGTCATCACATTTGCAAAAAGTCCATCTTTATTAATTATTTCTCCATTTTCAGTTGCAATACCATTAAATAAGTTCTCTGCTTTTATTTTCGAACCAAAAACATACGATCCATCTATTCCAAAAAGCCAATTATTAGTTCTTTTTTTGATTAAACTTATACCAATAGATGAATTATCTCCAAAGGTTTCCGCCAAATCTCCCATAGGAAATTGATGAGTATAGTCAAACAAAATTGCCGTAAGTGAACTTTTCTCTTCCTGTGCGATTGCTTGAATTGTAGAAAAACAAAATAGAATAAAAATAACCTTTCTCATGTATTTTAATTTGCCGTAAAAGTAAGCTTTTTCGTTTTTTACAAACGCATACAGGCAGTAATAATTGCCTATATTTGCCGTTTAGAAAAATTGATGATGAAATTACAAATGGTTGACCTTGGCGGTCAGTACAAAAAAATACAAGCAGAAATAGACCATTCCATAAAAGAGGTTTTAAGTAGTTCGGCATATATTAACGGGCCTAAAGTGCATGCTTTCCAGAAGGAGTTAGAGGAATATTTAGGGATAAAACATGTTATTCCATGTGCCAATGGAACAGACGCTTTGCAAGTTGCACTCATGGCATTAGAGTTAAATAAAGGAGATGAAATTATTTGTCCTGATTTTACTTTTGTAGCAACTGCTGAGGTAGTGAAATTATTAGGGCTTAAAGCAATTTTTGTAGATGTGGATAAGAATGATTTCACTATTAATATAGAGAGTATTAAAAGTGCAATAACGCCAAGAACAAAAGCTATTATTCCTGTGCATTTGTTCGGGCAATGCGCCAATATGGAAGAAATTCAAAAAATTGCTAAGGAAAATAGTCTTTTTGTAATTGAGGATACTGCACAAGCCATTGGTTCCGATTATATTTTTAAAGAGGGCAAAAGACAAAAAGCAGGAACAATTGGTACTATTGGTACAACTTCCTTTTTCCCTTCAAAGAATTTGGGTTGTTATGGAGATGGAGGGGCTATTTTTACCAATGATGATGTATTGGCAGAAAAAATGAGGAAGATGGTGAATCATGGCATGGAAGACAGATATCATTATAAATATATTGGGGTAAATTCTAGGTTGGATAGTGTGCAAGCGGCTGTTTTAAGCATCAAATTAAAACGATTGGAATCCTATAATTCTGCAAGAAAAAATGCGGCTGACTATTATGACAAATGTTTTGCTGATTATAAGCAAATTACAACTCCAAAAAGAGTAGATTTTTCTACTCATGTTTTTCATCAATATACCCTCAAATTAAAAGATGTTGATAGAGATAAATTGTGCGAACATCTGCAAAATAAAGAGATTCCTTTTGGCGTTTACTATCCTGTGCCTTTGCATCAGCAAACACCATACAAAGAGGAAAGATTTTCCGAGACCAATTTTTTGGTAACTAATGAGCTTTGCAAAACAGTGCTATCTTTACCCATGCATACCGAGCTTACCAAAGAGCAAATGGACTATATTTCAAACACAATTATTGATTTTATAAATGAGTAATCCTCCCACATATTTTACCCACCAAACAGCTGTAATTGATAAGGGTTGCACAATTGGTGCTGGCTCAAAAATTTGGCATTTTTCTCACCTTATGGAAAAGGCAGAAATTGGAGAGAATTGCAATGTTGGGCAAAATGTATTTATCGCCAATGATGTAATTCTAGGTAATAATGTAAAAGTACAAAACAATGTTTCACTTTATAGTGGAGTAGTTTGTGAAGATGATGTTTTTCTAGGACCTTCCATGGTTTTTACCAATGTAAAAAATCCAAGAAGTGCAGTTGAAAGAAAAGATGAATTTCAAAAAACATGGATTAAAAAAGGGGTATCAATCGGTGCAAATGCAACAATTTTATGCGGTGTAACTATTGGTAATTTTGCTTTTATTGGTGCTGGTGCGGTCATTACCAAAAATGTTCCTGCTTTTGCCCTGATGGTTGGCGTGCCTGCAAAACAAGATGGTTGGATTTCAGAATATGGTGAAAAATTAGTTTTTACAGATGGAGTGGCAGTCTGTAATGCCACAAATGAAAGTTATAAATTAGAAGATGGAAAAGTGCAAAAGATATGAGTGAACAAAAGAAAATAAGATTTGCAGTAGTTGGCTGTGGACATATTGGCAAACGCCATATTGCAGAAATTCAAGCCAATCCGAAAGCCGAGTTATTAGCGGTTTGTGATGTGAAAGAAAAATCAGAAATTGAAGATTTTGGAGTCCCTTATTTTAATTCTTTGGATGAGCTTTTGCTTTCCGATCTTGCTTTTGATGTAGTAAGTATTTGTACACCAAATGGCATGCACGCCTCTCAATCTTTATTGGCTTTGCAGAATTGCAATGTACTTGTAGAAAAACCAATGGCGCTTTCAGTCAGTGATGCAAATTCTATGATTCAAAAAGAAAAAGAAAGTGGAAATCAGCTTTTTTGCGTGATGCAAAACCGATATTCTCCTCCGGCTATTTGGCTGAAATCATTGATTGAAAATAACTCTATGGGCGAGATTTATATGGTGCATTTGAATTGTTTTTGGAACAGGGATGATCGTTATTATAATTCTGCTAATTGGAGAGGCACAATAGATTTGGATGGCGGAACACTTTTTACACAATTCTCTCATTTTATCGATATTCTTTTCCATTTATTTGACAATATAAAAGTTGAAAATGTAATGCTAAATGATTTTAATCATAGCCAAACTACCGATTTTGAAGATAGTGGAATTATTTCCTTTTCCTTAGAAGAAAATGCAATAGGAAATATGAAATTCTCCACTGCTGTGTTTGATAAAAACATGGAGTCGAGTATTACAGTAATTGGCAAAAAAGGAAGTGTAAAAGTAGGCGGGCAATACATGGAAAAGATTGAGTACTGTCACATTGAAAATTATGAAATTCCAAAGCTTTCTAAAAGCAATAAAGCGAATGATTATGGGAAGTTTAAAGGCAGTGCTAATAATCATCATTTTGTAATTGAGAATGTAATTGAAACATTAAAAGGAAATACAACAAAAGATGCAACTCCCAAACAGTGTTTAGAAGTAATTGCCTTTATAGAGGATATTTATAAAAGAAGAAAAATAGAAAGTACCATTATTTAATTTCAGTATTTTTGTAAAAAAAATAAAGATGAGCAAAACAATATTAATAACAGGAGGGGCAGGGTTTATTGGTTCGCATGTTGTAAGATTATTTGTAAATAAATACCCTGATTACACAATAGTAAACCTAGATAAATTAACTTATGCAGGTAATTTGGAGAATCTAACAGATTTTGAAAAAGCGGATAATTATATTTTTGAAAAAGGCGATATAGTTGATAAAATTTTTATTGCTGAACTTTTTGCAAAATATCAATTTGATGGTGTAATTCACTTGGCTGCTGAAAGCCATGTAGATAGATCAATTACTAACCCTATGGAATTTATTATGACAAATGTAGTTGGGACAGTAAACTTGTTAAATGCTGCAAAAAACTTATGGAAAGGAAAGGAAGAAGGAAAGCTTTTTTATCATGTTTCAACTGATGAAGTTTATGGGAGTCTTGGAGATACAGGTTTGTTTTTAGAAACTACTCCTTATGATCCTCAGTCGCCTTATTCATCATCAAAAGCAAGTTCTGATCATTTTGTAAGAGCTTATGGAAATACTTACGGCATGCCTTTTGTAATTTCAAATTGCTCCAATAATTATGGGCCAAATCAGTTCCCTGAAAAGTTGTTGCCACTATTTATTAATAATATCAGAAATGGAAAAGCATTACCAGTTTATGGTGATGGAAAATTTACTCGTGATTGGCTTTATGTAGTGGATCATGCTATTGCTATTGATAAAATTTATCATAATGGAAAGAATGGAGAGACTTATAATATTGGTGGTTTTAATGAATGGACTAATATTGATTTGATTAAAGTATTATGTAAGCAAATGGATATTGCTTTAGGCAATGATGAAGGCACAGCTGAGCAGTTAATTACTTATGTAAAAGATAGACCAGGACATGACAAACGCTATGCAATTGATGCTAATAAATTAAAAAATGAATTGGGTTGGGAGCCATCTTTACAATTTGAAGAAGGACTTGCAAAAACAATTGCTTGGTACCTAGATAATGAAGAATGGATGGATAATATTACTTCAGGAGATTATCAGAATTACTACAAAGAACAATACAGTTAGATGTTAAAATGGTTTTCAAAAAAGAAAAAAGAGGAAGAGCTCATTCCTTTATCTTTTTCAGTATTGAAAACCGATATTCATTCCCATTTTATTCCAGGAATTGATGATGGTTCTCCAGATATGGAAACTTCAGTTGAACTCATAAAAAAGATGCAGGATTTGGGCTTTAAAAAAGTAATTACTAGCCCACATGTAATGAGTGATTTTTATAGAAATTCTTCTGAAACGATAATGAAAGGGCTTAATGATTTGCGTGCGGAATTAAAAGCACAGAACATTAATATGGAAATAAATGCTGCTGCCGAATATTATATTGATTTTGAATTTGAACAAAAAATCGGAAAGGAAAAATTCCTAACTTTTGGAGATAACTATATATTGGTGGAACTTTCTTTTTTGGAAGCTCCAAGAAATTTATTTGATATCATTTTTAAATTACAATTAGAGGGGTATAAAGTAGTGCTTGCACATCCTGAGCGTTATGGGTATTTTAAGCAAGAAGATTATAATAATCTAATTAATAGTGGCGTACTATTGCAAATTAATTTGCTCTCATTAATTGGGCATTACTCAACTCCAATTCAGAAAAAAACAGAACAACTAATTGCTAATAATCAAGTGAGTTTTGTAGGTACTGATTGCCATAATATGATACATGCTCAGCTGTACGAAAAATGCCAGTCTCAAAAATCCTGGCATGATTTAGTAAATAGTGGTATGTTGCTTAATAATACTTTATAAACTAGCGCTACTTGTTTCTAGTTTACGATCCACTTTTTTGAATAATCCTTGTAATACTTTTCCAGGACCAACTTCAGTTACTGATGATAATCCATCTGCTATCATTTGTTGCATAGTTTGAGTCCAGAGCACAGATGCAGTAAGTTGTTTTTTCAAATTTTCTTTTATTTCTTCAGGATTTGTAATAGCTGTTGCAATTACATTTTGGTAAATTGGACAGATTCCATTTGAGAAATTAGTGTTGTCAATTGCCTTTTCTAATTCTGCTCTTGCCGGCTCCATAAGCGGAGAGTGAAATGCTCCTCCAACAGGAAGTTTTAATGCTCTTCTTGCTCCTGCTTCTGTAAGTTTTTCACAAGCAATATCAATTCCATTATTACTTCCTGAAATCACTAATTGCCCAGGGCAATTGTAGTTTGCAGGAACAACTACTTCCTCAATTTCTTTACAGATTTTTTCTACTACTTCATTCTCTAAACCTAAAACAGCAGCCATAGTTGACGGGTTTTGTTCGCATGCTTTTTGCATGGCTATTGCTCTTTGCGAAACTAATTTTAATCCGTCCTCAAATGATAAATATCCAGCTGAAACTAATGCTGAAAATTCACCAAGAGAATGTCCCGCTACCATTTCTGGCTGAAAAGAGTTGCCTAATACTTTTGCTAAAATTACTGAATGCAAAAAGATTGCAGGTTGTGTTACTTTAGTTTGTTTTAGGGCTTCAGCATCTTCACCAAACATAATGTCAGTAATTGAGAATCCTAAAATTTCATTTGCTTTTTCAAACATCCCTTTTGCATCTGCTGAGGCTTCATAAAGATCTTTTCCCATTCCAGGAAATTGGGCTCCTTGCCCTGGGAATACATATGCTTTCATATAAATATAGTTTTGAGTTACTAGCAACTAGTCACTAGTGCCTGTTTTTATTTAATTAAATTCATAAATTCTGCTCTTGTTTTTTCATCAGACATAAAAATACCCGAAAAAGCAGAAGTTGTAGTAAAAGAATGTTGTTTTTGTACGCCTCTCATTTGCATACAAAGGTGTTGTGCTTCAATCACTACAGCAACTCCTTTTGGGTTTAGTGTTTCTTGAATGCAGTCTTTTATTTCATCTGTTAATCGTTCTTGTACTTGAAGTCTTCTTGCAAATACATCTACAATTCTTGGTATTTTGCTCAATCCTACAATGTAGCCGTTTGGAATATAGGCAATATGTACTTTCCCAAAAAAAGGCAACATATGATGCTCGCAAAGGGAATAAAGCTCAATATCCTTAACTAAAACCATTTGACTGTAGTTTTCAGCAAACATTGCTGATTTTAAAATTTCATCAGGATTTTTGTCGTAACCATTTGTCAAAAACTCCATTGATTTCGAAACTCTTTCAGGAGTTTTTAAAAGGCCGTCTCTCTCAGGATTTTCTCCAATTTCAGCTAATAATGATTTAATATTATTTGCTATATTTTTATTAAAAGTGTCACTCATTTTTATAAAACCTCTGTATTAATTTATGTGCGTAAAGATAAAAAACAAATTATATAAAACTATCTTTTCTATCTGTTCACAATAAGCTGTTAGAAATCAGCAATTTTTAATGCTTTATCTAATGTAAAATAAGTAAATTTGCACAATTATTTTAATATGGCTAAAATAAAATATTATTACGACACAAAAACACTAAGTTACAAACGAATTGAACTAAGTGCTTTTGATAAGCTAAAGCGTACTCTTGGCTTTTTATCATTTAGTGCTTTTTTCGGGCTTATTATGGTTATTGTATTTTTTCAGTTTTTTGATAGTCCAAAGGAAAAAAGATTAAAAAGAGAAATTGATCATTTAGTATTTCAATATGATATTTTGAATAAGAAAATGACTCAAATTGATTTGGTTCTAGATGATATTCAAAAAAGAGATGATAATATTTACAGGGTTATTTTTGAGGCCGACCCTATCCCTTCCTCCATTAGAAAGGCTGGTTTTGGAGGTGTAAATAGATATAAAGATATACAAAGTTTTAGCAATACTGAATTGGTAATTGAGGTGGCTAAAAAGGCCGATAAGCTCTCAAAACAATTGTACATTCAATCCAAATCCTTTGATGAGGTAATTAATTTAGCAAAAGATAAAGCCAATATGTTAGCTGCTATTCCTGCCATTCAGCCCATTGCCAATAAGGATTTGGGAAGAGTAGCCAGTGGTTATGGTTATAGAATTCACCCTATTTATAAAACTAGAAAACTACATACGGGAATGGATTTTACCGCTCCACAGGGTACACCAATATATGCTACTGGTGATGGGAAAATTGCAAAAGTAAAAAGAAGTAGAAAAGGTTATGGAAACCATGTAATTATCGATCATGGTTTTGGCTATCAAACCCTTTATGCACATATGACAAAATACATTGTTTATAGAGGGCAAAAAGTAAAAAGGGGAGAAATAATTGGTTATGTAGGAAGTACAGGAACATCAGTTGCTCCTCATTTGCATTATGAAGTAATCAAAAATAAAAGAAAAATCAATCCTGTAAATTATTATTATAATGATTTAAGCCCTGAAGAATATGATAAAATGCTCGAAATTTCCTCTCAAAATAACCAATCATTTGACTAATGCCTTATAAAGAAAAACAGATAGAAAAATTGTTTTATCCTATTGGGGATGTAGCAAAGATGTTTGATGTAAGTGTTTCTTCAATCAGATATTGGGAAAAAGAGTTTGACATCCTAAAACCCAAAAAGAATAAAAAGGGAAACAGAATGTTCACCAAAAAAGATGTTGAAAATCTGAGGATAATCTATCATTTAACCAAAGAAAGAGGGTTTACATTGGAAGGAGCAAAAAAGAAGTTACGCGAGAATAAAAGCGACACCATTGAAAATGTTGAAATCATCAATCATTTAAAAAATATTAGAAGGTTTTTAGTAGAGTTTAGAGAGGAACTTTAATAATACTCCCCTTTTGATAAATAGGATTTTACATAATCTTCCACCCCATTTTCTAAAGTTGTAAATGAGTTTTTATAACCAATATTTCTTAGTTTTTGCATATTACTTTGCGTAAAATATTGGTATTTATCCCTTATATCTTCTGGAATGTCAATAAAAGAAATATTTGGTTTTTTATTTAAAGCATTAAAAGTTGCTTTTACCAAATCGATAAACGACCTTGCTTTTCCTGTTCCCAAATTATAGATTCCACTATCTTTTTTGTGCTTCATCATAAAAAGCAGAACATCACACACATCCTTCACATAAATAAAATCTCTTAACTGTTCTCCATCCTTAAAATTAGGATTATGAGAGCGAAAAAGCTTCATCTCTTCACTTTCTTTTATCTGATTAAAGGTGTGAAAAATAACGGAAGCCATTCTACCCTTATGGTATTCGTTGGGGCCGAACACATTGAAAAACTTAAAGCCAGCCCAAAATGGCGGCTCATCATTTTGCTTTAAAACCCATTTATCAAAATCATTTTTAGATTGCCCATAAGGGTTTAGTGGTTTTAATCTTTCTATAATTTCATGGCTATCTTGAAAGCCAAATTCTCCCATACCGTAAGTAGCAGCTGAGGAAGCGTAAATAAATGGTATTTGATATTTTACGCATTTCTTCCATAAATTTTTAGAATAATTTAAGTTTAGCTTATCAAAAATGGATTGATGAAATTCTGTAGTATCGGTTCTAGCACCAATATGAAAAACAAAATCAATATGATTATGATTTTCTTCCAACCAATTCATAAAATCCATTCTGTGCACTTTTTCTGTAAATTGCTTTCCCTCTAAGTTTTTATTCTTCAAATCATTGGAAAAGTCATCTACTAAAACCAAATCCATAAGCCCTTGATTATTTAATTTTCGCACCAAACAACTTCCAATAAAACCTGCTGCACCAGTTACAATTATCATCTTAATTCAAAATTTTTCCCTAGATATACTTTTCTTACTCTTTCATCTGCCGCTAATTCTTCTGCCGTACCTGATTTTAATATTTTTCCTTCAAAAAGGAGATATGCCCTATCGGTTATCGATAAAGTTTCATGCACATTATGATCAGTTATTAAAATGCCAATATTTTTCTTTTTAAGAGTAGCTACAATCTGCTGAATATCTTCTACTGCTATAGGGTCAACTCCTGCAAATGGCTCATCTAACAAGATAAATTTCGGATTTGTAGCTAAAGCTCTTGCTATTTCTGTTCTTCTTCTTTCTCCTCCTGAAAGCAATCCTCCCATACTTTTTCGAATATTTAGCAACCCAAATTCTGTAAGTAGAGATTCACATTTTTCTTCTTGCTGTTGCTTACTTAAAGTAGTCATTTCCAAGACCGAGAGAATGTTATCTTCCACCGACATTTTCCTAAAAACAGATGCCTCTTGTGCTAAATAACCAATACCCATTTGAGCTCTTTTATACATTGGTAAATCTGTAATATCTTTCTCTCCAAAAAACACCTTCCCCTGATTAGGAGAAACAAGACCGACCATCATATAAAAACTTGTAGTTTTTCCAGCTCCATTTGGCCCTAACAAACCAACAATTTCACCTTGATTTAATTCAATATTTACTCCATCAACAACTGCCTTGTTCTTATAATATTTTACAATATTTTCCGCTCTTAATTTCATTGTTTTTTCAATTCTTTTTCTTGTTTTCTCAGTACTCTTGCCGATATTTTTATGCTTATTTCATAAAGTACCATAAGTGGAAGTGCAACTAAAACCTGACTAGTAACATCTGGCGGGGTAATAATTGCTGAAAAAATAAGCGTTAAAACTAAGGCGTGTTTTCGGTAAGTACGCATAAACTCTGGAGTTAGTAAACCAATTTTTGTAAGAAAATAAACCAAAATAGGCAATTCGAATACTACTCCATTAGCTAGGCAAACAGTAGTAACTGTGCTAATAAAAGAACTCAGTGAAATCTGGTTTGCTACCGTTTCACTTATTTGATAAGAGCCCAAAAAATGAACAGATAAAGGAGCTACTACATAATAGCCAAATAGCACTCCAAATATAAAAAGTGATGAAGAGAAAAAAACAACCCCCTTAGCCACATTACTTTCTTTATCATACAATGCAGGAGAAATGAACTTCCACATTTCCCAAAAAATATAAGGGAAGGCTACAACAAAACCAACTACAATTGAAGTCATTATGTGCGTACTAAATTGCCCAGACATACTAATATTCATTAAAATAAATGGTAATTCATCCATGCAAAGCGTATCTCCCATTCCTAGTTTTTGCGATAACAAACAAAGTATTTTATAAGTAGGAAAATCTGGATTTTTGGGTGCTAGTAAAACACCATCAAATACAATACCTTTAAAAATAAAAGCTAAAACTGCAAAAAACATAACTGCAAATGCCGAACGAATCAAATGCCATCTGAATACTTCCAAATGTTCTAAAAATGACATATCTTCTTTTATTTTCTGATTTGCCATTATTACGCTATCCCTTCTTTAAGTATGTCATGCATGTGAATTATTCCAATATAATTTTCTCTATCTACTACAAGAAGTTGACTAATATTATGTTGCTCCATTATTTTAAGTGCCTGAATTGCTAATGCAGTAGAATTTATACTTTTTGGAGTTTTATTCATAATATCTTTTGAAAGTACATCTTCTATTTTTATTCCTTTTTCTAGCATCCTTCTTAAATCACCATCTGTAATGATTCCAGTCAAATTCCCTTTTTCAAGAACAGCTGTTGCCCCTAACCTTTTCCTAGAAATTTCAATAATTACATTTCTTATACTTTCATCACTTTCAACGGATGGTATTTCATTATTTTTTATAATATCGCTTACTTTCAAATATAATTTCTTCCCTAATACACCTCCAGGATGAAAGCGAGCAAAATCTTTATCAGTAAAATTCTTGCTTTCTAAAAGGCAAATAGCCAAAGCATCCCCCAAAACAAGTTGAGCAGTAGTACTTGAAGTAGGAGCTAAATTATGCGGACAGGCCTCTTTTTTAACAGTTGCATCTATAAGAAAGTCGGCTTGATTTGCCAAATAAGAATCCTTATTTCCGCAAATGGCTATAATTTTATTACTCATATTTTTGATAAGCGGCAGCAAATATTTTATTTCTTCAGTATTTCCACTTTTTGAAATACAAATCACCACATCATTTTTTTGGATATTTCCCAAATCTCCATGTATGGCATCTGCTGCATGTAAAAATACAGCTGGCTGACCTGTTGAATTAAAAGTAGCCACTATTTTGCTTGCAATATTAGCTGATTTTCCCACTCCAGCAACTATCACTCTACCATTTGAAGATAAAATAAGCTCCACTGCTTTGGCAAAATCATCATTTAATTTACCGCTAAGTTCTGCAATTATTTCAGATTCTAATCGGATAACCGATTTAGCTGTCTCTAATATTTGTAAAAAGGATTTCAATTATTTACTCAAATAAGTTAAAAAATATTTATTTTTATTTATTGCTTGTACTTTATGCAAAAGTATTACTTTTAAAAATATAATTATAATTGTATGAGTAAATCTCAAAATACATTGCACAAACATTTAAAAAAGATCTTTGGATTCAATAGTTTTAAGGGTGGGCAAGAAGAAATAATCGAAAACTTACGAAAAGGAAATGATTCCTTAGTTATAATGCCAACGGGAGGAGGGAAATCCATGTGCTATCAGCTTCCTGCACTTATTGATGATGGAGTTGCTATTATTGTTTCCCCACTTATTGCACTTATGAAAAACCAAGTAGATGCTCTTAGAGGGTTTAATGAAAATGATAGTATCGCACATGTTTTAAACTCCTCATTAAACAAGCAACAAATTCAAGAAGTAAAAGATGACCTTAGCTCTGGGAAAACAAAACTACTTTATGTTGCACCTGAATCCCTCACTAAAGAAGAGTATGTTTTGTTCTTAAGAACAATAAAAATCTCATTTTTTGCTGTTGATGAAGCACATTGTATTTCGGAATGGGGACATGATTTTAGGCCAGAATACCGAAAATTAAGGCAAATAATTGACAATATTGGGAGAAAACCAATTATTGCACTTACCGCAACTGCTACTCCTAAAGTGCAACAAGACATTCAAAAAAACCTCAAAATGGAGAATGCCAAACTGTATTTGGACTCCTTTAATAGAAATAATCTTTATTACGATATCCGACCGAAAATAAATGTGGAGAAGGAAATCATTAAATTTATTAAACAACATACGGGCAAATCAGGAATTATTTATTGTTTGAGCAGAAAGAAAGTAGAGGAAATTGCCGAAACATTGCAAGTAAATGGCATCAATGCGCTTCCTTATCATGCGGGGCTTGATAGTAAAGTTAGGGCGCAGCACCAAGATGCTTTTTTGATGGAGGATGCGGATGTAATTGTGGCT
The DNA here is from genome assembly GCA_014381465.1 of Flavobacteriales bacterium. Classification (GTDB taxonomy): domain Bacteria; phylum Bacteroidota; class Bacteroidia; order Flavobacteriales; family BACL11; genus DUAL01. Next base: position 23,924 of record JACNLP010000048.1, read on the forward strand.
ACAATTGCGTTTGGCATGGGTATTGACAAACCTGATATTCGTTTTGTTATTCATCATGATATCCCTAAAAGTTTGGAAGGCTATTACCAAGAAACTGGAAGAGCAGGAAGAGATGGTGGAGAGGGAATTTGTGTTACTTTTTACAGCTATAAAGACATTGAAAAATTAGAAAATTTCTTGCATGGAAAACCTGTTTCGGAAGTGGAAGTTGGAAGATTGTTAATATTAGAAACCATCTCTTTTGCTGAAACATCCATGTGCAGAAGAAAATACCTTTTACATTATTTTGGGGAGCAATTTGATGAAGAAAAATGTGAGGAGATGTGCGATAATTGCAAGCATCCTAAGCCAAAATTTGAAGGTAAAGATTATGTGAAAAAACTTTTGGAAACAATGTTGGCTTGCAAGGAGAGTTTTAAAGCCAAAGAAACCGTGAAAGTTTTAGTAGGAGAAAGCAATAGTTTAATAAAGCAACATGCCATGCTTATAAGTGATGTGTTTGCTTGTGGCACGGAGAAAAGCAAAGAATTTTGGCATGCAGTAATAAGGCAAGCTTATGTAAAAGGGCTCATCACAAAAGAAATTGAAACCTACGGCATACTAAAAGTAACGGAGGAGGGTAAAAAATTCTTGAAGAAACCTTACACTTTCCAACTTACAGAGGACCATGATTACGATCAATTAAAAACAGAATCATCAGGGCAACAAAAAGGTGCTGCAGCAGATATGATGCTGTTTAAAATACTTAAAGACCATAGAAAGAAAATTGCAAAAGAGAAAGGACTCCCCCCTCCTATTATTTTCTTGGAACCATCCCTTACCGATATGGCAAATCAATACCCAATAACTATGGAGGAAATGAGCCAAATTCAGGGGGTTGGACAAGGAAAAGCAAGAAAATATGGACAATCTTTTATTGATATTATTAAAAAATATGTGGATGACAATGAGATTGAAAGACCATCTGACATGGTGGTGCGCTCATTAGCTAATAAGTCTGCTAATAAAATTTATATTATACAAAATATTGACAAAAAATTGCCCCTTTCGGATATTGCGTCTGCAAAAGGAATTACTGTGGATGAACTTTTAACAGAAATAGAATCCATTGTTGATTCTGGTACAAAAATAAATCTATCCTACCTTATTAATGAAGTACTGGAAGATTACCAAATAGAGGAACTTGATGAGGTATTAACTGAATCAGAAGAAGCTTCATTTCAGGAGTTAAGAGAAGAGTTTGATGAGGACGAATACACTGATGAGGAACTCAGAATGTCACGCATCCAATTTATCTCTCACATGGGCAACTAAAATATGAATACACTAATTATATCCTCTTCTTTATCAAAAACATCTCGTTCCTTTATTCTGTGTAAAGCAATACATGCTTTATTACAAGAAAAAGGGGTTAATGCAGAACTACTTGATGCCAGAGAAATGGAACTACTTCCTTGCCATAAAGGGGCAAGCCCAAGCATGGAAGAATTAACAAAAAAAGTAGAAAAGGCAGACAACATTATTTTTGGAATGGGCGTGCATTGTTATTCGGTGAATGATGGATTGAAAATAATTTTGGATAATTGTTGTGGCGGTAGTGTAGGTAAATTTTTTGGTATTGTATGTGCAGCTGGCGGAGAAAGAAGTTACCTTTCTACCATGCACCTGACGCAAATTTGCATGAATGAGTGGCGCATGATACAACTGCCAAGAATTGTATATGCCACAGGAAAAGACTTTACTGACGATACCATATCCAATGATGATTTGAAAGATAGAATAAAACTATTTGCAGAGGAGTTTTCTAGTATTGGGGAAAAGTTGATTAGTTAAATCTCTGGGTAGCTAAAAAAGCCATTAAGCCCATTCCTATTTCAAGGGCATTTTCATCAATATCAAATCTGGAAGTATGCAAGCCATGAGTAATTCCCTTTTCCTTATTGGCAGTTCCTAGTCGGTAAAAACAAGCAGGGACTTTTTGAGAATAATAGGAAAAATCTTCTGCTGTCATTCTTATTGGTAAAAGGACAATATTTTCTTCTCCCAAATACTGCTTTGCGCATTCAATTGCTTTTTCAGTGAGTGGAATATCATTTTCTAAAAAAGGATAGCCCTTTCTAATTTCAAAATCAATTTCTATATTGTGTTTTTTAGCTAATACTTCTGCAATTTCTAGCATTTTTTGATGGGCTTTTTTTCGCCAATCTTCATCCATTGCACGGAGGGTTCCCATCATTTTTACTTTGTCGGGCACCACATTGGTAGAGCCAATCCCTTGAATAAATCCTATGGAAAAAACAGAAGGTGTATCTTTTTCCCTGTCGAAATAATCGTACAAATCTGATGTCAATTTGCTTGCTACTTTTATGGGGTTTTTATTTTTTTCAGGCAGTGCCGCATGCCCTCCTTTTCCTATAATTGTAATGTGTAACTCATCAGTAGATGCCATATACATTCCGGCTTTAAAGCCCACTTTTCCCACTTCCAAATCTGGAAAAACATGCTGTCCGAACATACCATTAACCTTTGGATTTTCCAAAACGCCCTCCTTTATCATTTGCTGTGCTCCTCCTGGAAGTCGTTCTTCTGCTGGCTGAAAAATAAATTTTATACTTCCATCCCAATCGGATTGAAGTGTATGCAATATTTTGAGCGCCCCTAAAAGTGAAGCGGTATGTGCATCATGTCCGCAAGCATGCATTACGCCATCATTTTTAGAACAATATTCCACCTCATTTTCTTCCTTAATAGGCAAAGCATCAAAATCTGCTCTTAGAGCTATGCAGCTTTTTTCAGGATTATTTCCTTTCAGTAGCACAACAATTCCTGTATCGGCAATATTCTCCTGAAAAGGAATTTCCCAATCGGTTAAAATGGATTTTATGTATTTGGAAGCTTCATATTCTTGAAAGGAAAGTTCAGGGTTAGCGTGCAAATACCTTCTTATCTCAATAATTTGAGGCAATAATTCTGCCGATAATTCTTTTATTTTTTCTTTCAAACTCACTTTCCAAAAATCATTTTAATGGCCGCCACAAGCAATACGGCTCCAAAAATCTTTTTAAGTACAGTGGGCGAAACACTTACTGCAAATTTGGCGCCAAAATACCCTCCAATAATAAATGTGGTTGCAATAATTAATGCAAATTTCCATTCCACAAATCCAGCTTTATAATAGTTCATGGCTGCTAAAATTCCGATAGGAGGCAGCATTACGGCCAAAGATGTTCCTTGTGCTGATTGCTGAGAAAGTCCTAGAAATAAAATCAGCATTGGAATCATAATAAGGCCTCCGCCAATTCCTACAATTCCACTTAAAATACCAGCTAAAAGCCCAATAATAACTAGAATTAAAATAGTAGTAATAGTCATATTTTTATTTTTAGAAATCAAGCCCCAAAGATATATATAAAATATTTGGCAAAATATAGCCATCCTCTACCCCCCAAGCCCAATCGGCTCGTAAAAAATAACCAAACAATCTGCTTCTTGCACCAAAGCCAAATCCGCCAACAAAAGGGTTTTTTTGCTTATCTATTGTAATGGTTACAGGTCCATTTTCAATTACTTCAAAATTGAATTGGTTTCCTTTTGCAAAAGGTGAGCTTCCATTCCAAGCAGTGCCAAAATCGGCAAAGGTTATAATTTGGAAATTATTTATAAAATCAGAAGTAATTGGCCGCCTTAGTATGTATTTAAAAAGCGGCACTCTAAGTTCGGTATTTACAACAAAAAAACTGTTACCATTTCTCACATTTTGATGAAAACCCCTCATATTGGTAGCCAAAGTTTGATAGCTGTAATTTTCGTTTTCAGCCACATCTGTTTCTTGGTTAAATTTTGGCATAAGCCATGCATCCACCCCTCCCATATAATAGAGCAATTTCTGATTTCCAAATGAAGTGCTTGCCGCAATTCTGTTAGCCCAAATAATGGAATGGCTCACTTTTTTATAATTTCTGGCGTCCAATCCAAGAATAATCATGTCCGTTTTTGCATCTTCTAAAAGCCGGTAATATTCTGCAAATATCTTGTATCTACCACCGTTATAAAGGTTCAAACCTTTATTTATCGTATTATCAAAAACCACTTCATTTCTAAGAGTTATCCAATTACTATAAGTATTTTCTTTTACTAAATTAATGATGTCGGTTGCCATAAAAACCGTTTTATCATTTCTAAAACTAATAGAACTTCTTGTACTAAACACCTCATCAAAAGGCCAATTAACAACTCCTCTCATTTCATTTGAAATTGTTCTTTGTAAGGCATTATCTTTTATAAGATTTATTGTTTGCCTAGAAAAAATATAAGATTTATCCAAACGATATTTATTATCCAAAAAACTTAGCATATAACCATTACTTTTCAAATCACCAGAAAGGCGAACACCACCAATTATTTTATAATCCTCAAACAAATCAGCTGTCCCTACTTTTATTAAAGCATCAAAATTTGGATTTAAAAAAAGTGGCATTTTGAAATTAGTGTAAGGCTGATAGGATTTTGTGATATAAGAATTATCGAACTGACTCACCACATAATCGGTAGTAAAAGAAATGAAATAATTTCTCGGTTTTGGTAGTTTACTAGGTTTTTTGAAAGTTTGAAATCCACTCTCTTTTTTGTTTAATCGATTTTTTATTTCCTTAAAATCTCCAAACTGATAATTTTTAATATTAATTTTATTTTCTCTCCACAGAGAATCTCCTTTAGATTTTTTTGGCTCAAATTCGGTTTCTATTTTACTCTTCTTTAGATGCAAAAAGTAGGAATCTGTTAAATTAATTTTTGGCTTTTTAATTTTCCTACTCAGATTTTTATCATAAATAGTATAGTTACCATTTAAATAAAGTACCTCCACCAAATGCCTAGCTTTTGGCTTACTATCAAAGCAAATAATATCTCTATTATAGTTTGTAAAAGGAAAAATAGAAAAGTTTTTCTGATAAGAAATGTTTGTATCGGTTTCTACTTTTGTGCTATCTATTTTTAAATTAAAACGATTGCTGAGTCCATTTTCATCCGAGAGAAACCAATACAAATTATCTTTTATTGGCTTTGGGTTTGTTTCGTTAATTTCAGGAGTATCTGTAAGGCGTAAAAGTTTCGGGCTCTCAGTTTTATAGTTGTATAAAAACAAATCATTGGTTTTGTTGTGAGAAAACACTTGACTTTCCTCATATAAAATATCGCCTTTCCGGTTCGAACTAAAAATAATAAATTCGTTATTTGGAGAAAAACAAGGGTTCAAATCCAAGTATTTATCGTTAGTGATATTGGTGAGTTTGTGCCCAACCACCCCAAAAGTAAAAATGTCTGTTTGGTTTTGCCGAACAGCAGAAAAAAGCAAAACTTTTCCTTTTTTATCGTAAGTCATGCTCAGCACTTTCTGCAAATGTTGCAATTCAAAAGTGTTAATTTTTTCCTTTGAGATATCATAATAATTCATTTGAATTTTTCCCTTTTTCTCAGTAGTAAAAGCTAGTTTTTTTCCTTTTGGCTCCCATGCAATTACCGGCACTGTAATATCTGTAATTCTATCTAATTTGTGCCCAACACTTTCAATTTTTGTTTGTTTTTTAGATTTTAAATCGTACAAATAAATTCTGTATTTCCCCATTTCATTAGTTACAAAAGCTATTTTCCTCCCCTTTGGGCTTATTTCTATTTGTGTTATTTTTTCTTGAGATTTTATTTTTATCTGCAAAGAATTGGAAGAAGGATAAATACCCGTAATATCAGTTTGGAAATAAAAATCAAGCCACTCCTGATTGATTGTTTTTACCGATTTACCAAGTACAGATTGGAACCCATTTTCAATATTACGACTTTGACGAACCATATATAAAATCTCTGCAACTGCCGAATTCCCATAAGTATTGCTAATGTAATGCCAAATGGAATAGCCAGCAAGCAGGGCTTCCTCTTTTTCCAAATGGTTAAAATTCTTAAAATCTTCTGTGCCAATCTTGTCTTTTACCATATTGTCCATTTGCATATTCCAAGGATCGGAAATAAAAGCCACCAATCCATCTACAAACCAATTGGGCAAATTCAGTAAAGTAGAGTTGGTGAAAGCATCTGCCATATTACCTCCATACATCATTTCGTTTAGAAGAATTTTGGTGATTCCAGCAGCAATTTGTTTTTTTAGATGATTGTAATCCCCATCAAAATAAAGCAAAACTTTACTCCCTACTATTTGAGTTTTTCCGCCAATGTTATAGTCATCATGTTGTTTATATCCGATATTCGATTGCTTAAAATCGGAGAATGAGTTGTAAATAACAAACTGTATGCGCTTTTCAAAATTAAAGATTAGTTGTTTTTCAATTTTTTGTAATTGAATGTGAGCAGTTCTAGCTGTATATTCTGCCAATGGTTTTCCGCCTCTGTAATAATAGGTGTCAAACTCTTGAAATTGATAGCTTGTCCAGTTAAACTCTTTGTATTGCACTCTGCTTTTTCCAAAATCGGTTTGCAAGCCATAATAAAATTGTGCCTCTACCATTAGTGGTAGAAAAATAACACTTATTATAATGATAAAAAATCTCATTTTCTTTAAAATGTAAAGATAATAAAGTAAAAGAAA